>NZ_JAUBSA010000003.1:0-207312 GCF_036702115.1 Microcoleus sp. LAD1_D5
TCGCTTCTGTGATTTATTGCGTAAGCGTTGCTTGCCGTAGGCGTCGCATCCCTCTTTAAAAACTGTCCGGAGTATTGTTATAGAAGTTGATGAAATGACGGGAAAAGAGTTTGAAAAATTTCTAGAGGTTCATTTTAGAAACTTGGGCTATACTGTTACTTTAACTCAAGATAGTCAAGATTATGGGGCGGATTTAATTTTATACAAAGATGGCTCAAAAACTGTGGTTCAAGCGAAAAGAAGCAAAAATCCAGTTGGTATTAAAGCAGTTCAAGAAGTAGCAGGAGCCGTCAGACATTACAAAGGAAATAAAGGAAGAGTCATCACCAACAACAGATTTACCGAAAATGCTTACAACCTTGCTGAATCTAACGACATAGAGTTATGGGATAGAAAAAGACTCATCGAATTCATTCTGACAGCTAAGAAGTGTAAATAATTGATCTACCAAAGTAAGCTATATATAAAAGATGCACTGCTTTCCCAGTATCTTTAATCTCACTGATGAATCATGCTACAAATTTCTAATACAGTGTTCCTGGACGATCGCGAAATCGAGATTAGTGCCATTCGCTCTCAAGGCGCGGGGGGGCAAAATGTAAATAAGGTGGCGAGTGCGATTCACTTGCGCTTTGATATCCCAGCTTCCTCATTGCCCGATCGCTACAAGGAGCGTTTGTTGCAAATCAACGACCAGCGCATCACCTCCGAAGGTGTGATTGTCATCAAAGCCCAGGAACACCGCAGCCAGGAAAAAAACCGGGAGGAGGCTTTGAGACGGCTGCAAGAACTGATTAAAAGTGCGCTCGTCATACCCAAAAGGCGCAAACCCAGCAAAGCAACTCGTAGTTCCCAGCGCAAGCGTCTCGACAGCAAAACCAAGCGAGGGCAGATTAAAGCTCTGAGAGGGAAAATTACCGATTGAGCGATGAAAGGTTGATCGGGCTTTTTGACTTTTTATTTTGTTCGCTTCGTTGATAATAAGTATATCGAGAGTATGGATTTCAGAATATGGCTCAAGCTCAACGACTTGCTGGTTTTGGTCTTAACACACCCAAGGAATTATTTAGAATGAAATAGCCCTGAGATCCAACACCCCCTCACCCACAAATTTCGGGCCGAACATCCAGCCGGCCCCCACATTCTCCAAAAGCCCCAAAACCATTCACTTCAACCAGGCACGGTGAGCCATCAAAGCGGCAAAAGGCTGCACTCCCCGCAACTGATTCGACAGTGGCAAATGACCCCTAGGCGCGCTCAAATCCCAAATAAACTCTCGCGGATACCGCGTCCAATTATTCCCCTTCTTCCAGCCAATTAGCGGCCACAACTTATCCCAATTCTTGCCCGAACCGAGCCAAATTTCCCGCTGCACCGAAAAGCCAAATTTGCCTTCGGAATGAACTTTCCACAGCGTATTAATTGTTTGCAAATCCGCCACCGGCAAACTCTCAACTTGCGTAAAATACAGCCACTTTCTCATGGAAGCTGTCTCACCCGCTAATTCACAAAGCTTGTCTAAAGTCAAGCGATCGGCTTCTTGAAATTCCTGTAACGCCAATAATTGTTGCAGCGGAGTGTAATCAACGTTAGAGTCCGATCGCAGCGGCACAACCCCAGTTGGAAAATTCGCTTGCAAAAACTCCGCCGCTCTCGGAGAATTAGCACTGTAAAGAATTTGGTAAGCCTTACCCATTACTGCAGTCGGTGCATCCGACTTGCGCTCTAATAAAAATTCCATCAATACATCCCAACCGGAATCTGCTATTTGTTGTTGCAGCAGTTGCAGTTGAGTTTTTTCCGAACCAGACCTCAACTGAGAGCGGAGTTCGGCTGTATCGGCCGCCGAGTCTAGAGGAGAAGTAGAAATCGAGTCAGTCATGAGAAACTATCAGCTATCAGCTATCAGCTATCAGCTATTAGCTGAAGCCCTGGTTTTCCCCCATTGTACAATGGTACTGACTCCGATTTACTTCTCTGTAGTCGGATGCCTGCGCGCAACGCCACCTAGTTTAGCCTCACGCCCGCCAACTCTTCGTCAATGGCAGCAAGAGCAAATCAGTCTACCATCTGAAATTTACGATCGATGCCATGTCAAAGAGTTTTTCTTAAACCTAGTCGTCCACGATCGAAACCCATGCAGAGAACGAAGGCGGAAAAAAGTTTATATCATATTCCGACTCTTCCCATTCTTTGACCCACAGCGGGACGGCGCCGGGGCGAGGAGTTGCTGCAAAGGTGCGTTCTTTGACTTCGATCGAGTGAAATAGCTGTTTTAAAGTATCTCCCCGATCCAAAGCTTCGCTGAGGATGTCGTCCAAGTCAGGATCGACCCGTTTGACGCGGTTTTTGTCCTCCTCCAGCCACAGAAGTTTCAAAGACTTCAGATCTCTCGGACTGAGGATGCTCTTGTAGTACACGCGCTTAAGGGTCGCTACGGGTTCCAATGAGCGTTCGATCCGGCGAATTTGCTGAACTCGCAGGTAGTGCCATTCCGCTAAACGCTTGCTTTCCGAAGGCGGGAGGGTACCCTTCCCCGCTGCGTGTTTGTAGTCGTATTTAATCAAACTGCAAGCCATATTGGCTAGCAGGTGTATCAACTGTTTTTCTTTGGGTGTTGCCTGACGCCGTTCCTGGGTTCTTGTCAATACGCGCTGTCTGCGGGTAGTTTCGAGAGTATTTTCCATTGGGTTTTTACGAGATGAAATACGATTGTGCCAGATCCAAATCCCGAACATCAGAAGGTAAGGAAGTTGATAGGCGGGGAAACTCCACCGACAGACTCGCCTTACCTATTTATTTTCCCATCCACAGTTCTCTGAAACTGATCCCCACCCCTGGGATTAGGTAGACTGATCTTGGGATCGAGTTTTAACCGCCTCGATCAGAGGCGGTTGGGACAACAAGCACCACAACTACAACCACAACCGCATCAGAGCGAACCACACAATAGCGCCAATTATTTCCTGCCTTTACGCGTTTTTACCTCTTCTTGCTCCCCATCCTCATTCGTTCCAGTGTAGTTAAAGTCGGGACGACTCTCCCAAGCCGTCAAACTGCTGGCTGATGAATGTTGTGGGGCGATGGCTGAAGCGTTGGCGCTGCCTGCCTGGAAAAAGCCGAAGCCAGCCGAGGCAATTACCCCTAATACTAAGATGCTGTTTTTCATGTTCGATGACCCTGATTTGCGTAGATTGACACTTTTTGGCTAACCCGATCTGTCAGAAATGGGTTGATGCAATAGCCCACTTGTCTTCTGATAAATCTGCCTGCCATAATCAATTCAGACAGGCACACCCGCTTGCGATCGGAAACGCCGGAAGTGACGTGTTACTAATGTCCACGATCATCCATCAACCCGAATCTTTTGGGTAGTGGAGCGAAAGCCATCAGGGCGTCGATCCATCAGGGAGTTATGCCATCAGGGTGCTAATCCATCGGGTAGTTAAGCCATCAGGGCGCATCTTCTACAATTAGTCACAGACTTAACTTTTATAGTTGAGTAAGTGGTTAGCCTGGTACTGACAAAGCCTTTAAGAATTAAACTTTTTGTGGATGCATCCTGAAAAGTTTGTTCTTAGGAATCCCCAAACGCGAAAGCCCGGGGAAAGTCAGCAGCATGGAATTCCATGCAATCTAAGTCAACTAAAAAAACGCAGATTAACGATATCTCCCACTCAAGCAGTCCTCAGCAAAACGCTGGGGTTTTTTATTGGCAGCCATTGCGAGCGCGTTTTTCTCCGGCATCCGGCAGGCGGATCTGAAGGCAGAAGGTTGACGGCGCTGTGGTTAGGAGTTTCCCTGCCCACATCATACCACCGGGTGAATTTTAAAGTATTATTGTAAAAAAATGTGAAAAGAACGACGTTTTAGCGTTCTCAATCCGATCGAGTGAAAATTCATCTAATAATTATGTGAACGAGTGTAAAAAATCAAGTGGCGGGCTACGATTCAGCCGATCGTAGGATTTGGGGCGAACGCGTGCAAAGATACGGTAAAGATTGACAAGGAGAAAGCTGAGCTAGTAGACAATAGAGAAAGAGGAACAAAAATTTTCCACCATAATAGTAAGCTGGCAATAATTACAATTTGTAACCTTTCGATCCCATAGCACAGGGGCGCAGCATCTTGATGAATTCGCAGATGACAGTAGAAGTCAACTCAACCTACCAATATCAAGTCGGAGGATATTTGCCTGCCGGCGCGCCCACCTATGTCAGGCGATCGGCAGACAGCGATCTCTACGAAGGACTCAAAGCCGGAGACTTCTGCTACGTGTTGAGTTCGCCGCAAATGGGAAAGTCCAGCCTGCTAGTGCAAACGGCCAAAAGGTTGCAAGCCGAAGGTACAGTTTTTGCCGCCATCAACTTGAGAAGCATCAGCAGCCCAGATATCTCCCCCCAAAAGTGGTATGGCGGAATCATGTACCGCATGGCAAGCAGTTTACACATCACAAACAGGTTTGATGCCATCAAGTGGTGGAACGATCGCGAAGTGCTATCGCCGGTGCAGCGATTGGAGATATTTATCGAAAAAGTTTTGCTCAAGTCACTTCAGCAAAATCTGGTAATTTTCATAGATGACATTGACAGCATCAGCAGCCTAAATTTCAGTACCACCGATTTTTTTGCTTTGATGCGGGCTTGTTACTCCAAGCGGGCAGAGCAACCGGAATACGATCGCCTGACTTTTGCTGTTATGGGAGTAGCAGCCCCCTCAGAATTGATCCGAGATCCAAGATCCAACCCTTTTAATATTGGACGGCAGATTCATTTAAGTCGATTCCAACTGCACGAAAGTTTGCCGCTAGCAAAAGGGTTAGCCCTGAAAGCTTTTCGCCCCCAAAAAGTGCTCCAAGAAATATTAGCTTGGACGGGCGGCCAACCGTTTCTTACTCAAAAACTTTGCCACTTGGTACTTGAATACGGGCCTTTTATTGGCAGAAATTCCGAAGTTCAGCAGGTTGAAAAACTAATCAAACACAGAATTATTAAAAATTGGGAAGAAGAAGACGAACCCCAACATTTGATACCCATACGCGATCGTATTTTCCATAGCCACTGCGACCTCACGCGGCTGTTAACCGTGTACCAGCAAGCTTTGCAACCTGTCAAGGCAACAAAACCGGGGGAATCGCAGGGACTACCAGCAGAATACTCTCCCGAAAAAATCGAATTGCAACTGTCAGGACTGGTGGTTAAATCTCACGGTAAATTAATAGTTTCTAACCTAATTTATCAGTCAGTATTTAATCGATTCTGGGTAGAAAAAGAGCTAGGAAAATTGGCTCCCTACCGCTCCGCGCTAGCAGCATGGCTGGCTTCAGACCGCGAAGATGAATCGCTGTTATTGACAGGGGAAAGTTTGCAGTCAGCTTTGGATTGGGCGGCCAACAAACAATTAAGCCAAGAGCACTATTGGTTCTTGAATCCCGATCAAACTTTTGGGGAACAACCGACAGTCGTTGTCGCAGAAGTTGCAGACAGCAGCGTAGACACAGATGCAGACAGCATCCTCACCCCGCCCTCACAGACGGTTCCAAGTGGCAGCAACGAACAGAGATTGTACGATCACATCGTCTCCTGCGTGGAAACAGAATCCCCCGCACAGGTGATCGAGCGGTTCCGAAAGCTATTTATCGACGGCATGGGCTATCCCGATCGAGAGATTGAAGCAACTTTGTACAGTATAGTCTCCGTCAAGCGATTGGATCAGCACTTTAAATATATCCTCCACCGCTGCTGCTACATCCCGATCAACCGCTGGCAATTGCAATCACACAACCAGTTCGCGATCGCAAATTTAGTAGCTTTATTTAAGCAGAGTTCTCCCCGATTCGGGACGGAATTTTACATAGTCAAGCGCTTGCAAGAACAAATAGCTTTTTTTACTAAAAGTGAAGAATTTCAGACCCTAGAGCGCTTAGTAAAAGCCCTAGATAGAGAGGCGGAGCAGCAGCAACAAGATACCGATTATCCTTTGGGCGAATTGATATGTCGGTATCCTTATTTGTACGGGTATTCTCTGCTGAGCAAGGGCAGCATTGAGGAAGACCAACAAACCATTCAAAAACTGGCATTTCAAAGACAGCGACAATTTGAAACACATTTGTCTCAATATTTAAATTATTTGGTTGAGCCGAGAAATACAGAAATAGGAATTGTGCAGCGAGCGGCTAATCCCACACTTTTGAACGATGCAGAACTACACTTAGCGGTAAGGGAATTTGCGGGAAAAGTAGCAGGCGATCGCAGCTACAAAGAAGAGGCTCAATTTTTCCTGAGAGATGCCAGACAAACTCCATCTTACGCCTCATTTAAAGTGGATTTATATGAATATTTAATATCTTCGGTAGAACCAGAATACGGCGGGCGTCAATTTAATGACCGTTTGTACAAACAAATCAAAAATACATTCCGAGAAAATGACTCGGTGAAATTCAATAATATATTGTTAGTTGGGACTTGCCACCAGTTGTTCAACTTCTTAGTAGTGGAAAATGCCCAACATCCCAGCCACTACGTTTTTTACGACTTGGTGTACAACCTCGGCGCCAGCAGGACAATGGGTTTATTGCTCAAACTGGTACTGCTTTCGGGCAAAGTCAAACCAGAGTTGGAAAAGCGATTTTCTATTTTGTTTAATCACTATGAAGGTAAAGCTTCTAATGAAATTATGTGGTTTGTCAAATCCTTGGAAAATTTCAATGTGGCTTTGGTTGTGAATTTTGGTAAGACGGATTTGTCTTTGGTTAAACAGCAGCTTATTTTGACTTGACAACAACAAAACCGATCGGGCTGCCTTATATAATAGTATTAACTCAAAAAAATTACGGAAAAACACATGAAAGCCTTTGAAGTCACAGGAACGATCGACGAAAAAGGTCAATTAATTCTCGATCGACCTTTAACACTAGACACTTCGGGCCCCGTGCGAATTATCGTCCTTCTTCCCGAACCTACAGATGAAGCTGAAGACGACCCCGACGATACTCCAGTTGAAGAAGTAAAAGCCAGTCTCAGAAGAGCGTTGCAGCAAGCCAAAGCCGGACAAACCCGACCAATCTCTGAACTGTGGGAGAGAATCGATGCCGAATGAAGCCGAAACAATCATGATCAGATTTGCGGATGACTTTGAAGCAAATTTGTATGCCCTCGCGAAAAGATATCGCAGTATCCGCAATGATGTCCAGCCGGTAATTGAACAAATACAGGCTGGCAATTTTATTGGCGATCGCATTCCCGGAATGGGGGAAGATTATATCATCTTAAAAGTCCGGGTGAAAAACAGCAACATCCAAAAAGGAAAAAGTGCAGGATATCGCATGATTTATCAAGTCGAATCGCCGTCGATCGTACTTTTGTTAACCATTTACTCAAAATCCGATCGAACAGATATCAGCCTCAACGAAATCCGCAGCATCATAGCCGAGTTTGATGAAAGCCAATAGCGGTGTATTATTAATTCTATGATTAGCTATCTCAAAGGCACAGTAGCCGATATCGCCAAAGGCAGCAACCGCGTCATATTGACTCTGGAAGTCAATCAAATCGGCTATGAAATCCAAATTTTGCCCCGTGTGACCGGTCAATTGCCAGCATCCGGCGAAGTCGCCCAAATTTTTACCCACCAGCAAGTTAAGGAAGACCAAATCGTATTGTACGGTTTTGGCAGCGCGGCCGAACGCGATTTGTTTCGGCAGTTGACGAGTGTTAGCGGTGTCGGTGCTCAACTGGCGATCGCACTTCTCGATACTTTAGGATTGCAAGATTTAGTCCAGGCGATCGTCGGCGGTAACACCCGCATCCTCGCCAAAACCCCGGGCGTCGGTACAAAAACCGCAGAACGTCTCGCCCTGGAACTCAAAAGCAAACTCTCGGAATGGCGCCAGCAAGCAGGTTTGACAACTTCAGTCGCCGCCGGAGTCCCCCCAGCTATTCAAGAAGAAGTCGAGATGATCCTGCTGGCGATGGGATACACTGCGGCTGAAGTCTTGCAAGCGCTGCAAACCCTTAGTCAAGACAGCACTTTATCCGCCAAAGGTAATGCGGATGATTGGATACGTGAGGCGATCGCCTATTTGAGCCGATAATCGCCTACCACATCCAGAAACCGGGAATAAAAACCAAAATTCTGCCGGGCCAACAAACCCATCTGTGGCAAAAATTTTATCGTTGTTATGCTTCCGGTGTGATAACATAGGAGATTGTGACAATCGTACAAAAAAAACTAAAATCAATTCATGGCTCTTACACAACAGCGCAAACAAGAAATCATGGGCGACTTCCAAACCCATGAAACCGATACCGGTTCAGCAGATGTCCAAGTCGCCATGCTGACCGATCGCATCACAAAACTCAGCGCCCACCTGAAAATCAACCAAAAAGACTTCGCCTCCCGGCGCGGTTTGATGATGATGATCAGCCGCCGCAAGCGCCTGCTAGCCTACATCCAAAACGAAAATGTCGATCGCTACAAAGCATTGATTGCCCGTCTAGGCATTCGCGGCTAAACACCAAAGCCAAAATTTGCGACAATATTCTTTAATCTTGGACAAACACCAAGACATTGAATAAATGTTCGAGATTTCAGGTTAGAGATAAAATATGTCCTCCGAACCACCCCGCAAGCGCTTGCCCTTTGAACCGGCAACAAATCGTAAAAAAACGCCTAAAAAGCCCCCAGAACCCCAAGCAAGCGTAGCCTTAGAGTCGGATTCTGCCGACAAGCAGCCGAAAGCTAACAAAACCGGAAAACAGGCGCAATCCATCCCAGAAGTAGTCAGCCAACGCATGATATCTCGCATAGCGGTATTCTGCGGCATACCTACCCTATTGGGAATTTCCACATTTTTTGTGAGTTATTTCGTAGTCAGCAAGGGCTTGTTTGATTTGCCCAACACAGCAGTATTGCTGGTAAGCATGGGCTGTTTTGGTCTAGGCGTTCTGGGATTAAGCTACGGAGTCCTCTCGGCTTCCTGGGATGAAGAAGTTTCAGGAAGCACTCTGGGGTGGGAAGAATTTAATACCAATTTTGGACGGATGCGAGAAGCGTGGCGCGCCGCCAAGCCAAAAAGTTAGTCATTAGTTATTAGTTATTAGTCATTAGCTAAAAACTAAGCTGTTAACCATCTAGAATTTGTTTTTGGGGAGGGAACAAGAAGCCGCCCCACAACAATGCTAATAATACTGATATAAATAGATTCTCGATCGCCATTGCATCTATTTTTCTCAGTGCATCAGAGTCATCATCCGTTTCTAGCCCAACTAAAAAGGCAAAAAAAATATGATTATTGTAATGAAAGCCGGCACTCCAGAAGCCGAGATCGATCGCATCGACGAAGACCTCCGCACTAACTGGGGTTTGATCCCAGAAAAAATCGTCGGCCGTTACAAAACCGTCATGGGTTTGGTGGGCGACACCGTTGAGCTCGAACCGATGCAACTGCGCGAAATGAGCACCTGGATTGAAGAAGTGCTGCGCGTGGAAAAACCCTACAAACGCGCTTCTCTGGAGTACCGCCAAGGAGAAGCCAGCGAAGTACCGGTTGCTACTCCTTTAGGAACTGTAATGATCGGCTTGCATCACCCGATCGCGATCGTAGCAGGCCCTTGCTCGGTCGAAAACGAAGAAATGATTGTGGAAACGGCAATGCGCGTCAAAGCTGCTGGAGCTCATTTTCTCCGTGGTGGCGCGTACAAACCAAGAACTTCTCCCTACGCTTTCCAAGGCCACGGCGAAAGTGCTTTGGGATTGCTGGCGGCGGCCCGGGAAGCTAGCGGTTTGGGCATTATCACGGAAGTTATGGATGCGGCGGACTTAAGTGCGATCGTGGAAGTAGCGGACGTGGTACAAGTCGGGGCGAGAAATATGCAGAATTTCTCACTGTTGAAGAAAGTCGGAGCTCAAGACAAACCTGTTTTGCTGAAGCGCGGCATTTCCGCCACCATTGAAGAATGGTTGATGGCTGCTGAGTATATCATGGCTTCTGGCAATCCGAACGTGATTTTGTGCGAGCGCGGAATTCGCGGGTATGACAGGCAATATACACGGAATACGCTAGATTTGTCGGCGGTGCCAGTATTGCGGACTCTGACTCACTTACCGATTATGGTTGACCCGAGTCACGGCACCGGTTGGGCGCAGTTTGTACCGTCGATGGCCTTTGCTTCGATCGCCTCTGGTACAGATTCGCTGATGATTGAAGTGCACCCGAATCCGAAAAAAGCTTTGTCTGACGGGCCGCAATCTTTAACACCGGATCAGTTCGACAAGTTGATGGAAGAATTGGCGGTGATTGGTAAAGTCATGGGTCGTTGGCCGCAGCCTGTGCCTGTTTTGGCATAAAAACAGGCGAAACGCCTAACCTAAAATGCGATCGCGGTTAAATCCCCGGCTTCTTAAAGAAGTCGGGGATTTTGTTATTCGGTTTTTGGAATAGAGGCGCAGGGGCGATCGTACTTCTAGGAATGTTGGGAAATTTTGTATAATTGATATTTGAATTAATTAGCGAGAGGGCTGGGATTCATGGTAGGCACAGGAACCAAACTCACTTTAGCAGAATTTCTAGCTTTGCCCGACGGAGATATTTATTGTGAGTTTGTAGATGGTGAAGCAGTTCCTAAAGTGTCTCCAAAATTTTTTCATTCCAGTTTACAGGGAGCTTTGTGTCGCCTGATTCGTGTATGGTGTAAAGGACGCGGGCGAGTGCTTCCAGAATGGGCAATTTTGTTAAACCGTCAGGATAAAGATTGGGTACCTGTTCCCGATTTAACGTACATTTCTTATGAACGTCTGCCGAAAAGTTGGCGGCGAAATGAAGCTTGCCCCGCAATTCCTGAACTGGTGATTGAGATTATATCGCCGGATCAAAGTATGAAGGAATTTGAAGAGAAGGCGAAAGATTATTTGGCGGCGGGCGTTCCCCGAGTGTGGGTAATCGATCCAGAGGCTATTTTAATTAAAAGTTTTTTGACTGATGGTTCTAGTCAAGTTTATACGGATAATACACTAATTTTGGATGAGTTGCTGCCTGGTTTGGAGTTGACGACTAGACAGATTTTTGAAGAAGCGGAATTGATTGATTGAGGGCGATGTTTTGGGGAAGGTGGGGCGTGGATGCTCGCCCCATGATTGAATTGGCTTATTTACCAGATTTGCGTACTATTGGGGCTAGAGCTTGAATCAGAAGTGCGATCGATCGAACTAGGACAGCCACTGCAAGAATCGTTTCAGTTGCTCCACCCAAGGACTGGGGTGGGATCGGTTGAGTACCGGGTACGTGGATAGTGGGTTCGCTGGTAGTGGCAGTTATGGGTTTGATCTGAGACATTGGGTTATTGCTCCCTTGCTGTTGATATTTCAAGTTTCAGCGAGATATCGAGGGCAAAAATCACCACTTTTGGCTCAGCTCACCACATATTTTAAAAGTGAGCTAAAATTGAACCCATAGCAAAACCCCAGTAGAGTAGGGGTCAGGGAAAAGCATCTTGGTTTTGTTAATATATTGAACAAGTAAATGGAATAGCTGTCACTTGATTAAGCACGTCGTGGCGTATCTGGGCCAACATTAATATGCAACCTTATGGCAATTTCTCTGAGAGCTTCTAAACAAGGGCTGGAAATCGTCGATAAAAAAAGAAAAAAGAAAGGCTGGGAAGCAACAGCAGTTGCTTGGTATAGTGCTGCTAATACTTCAGTAGCAACCTTAAAGCGGTTTAGGCGGGGGATACCAATTGACCGAGATGTATTTATTGCTATTTGTAAAGCGGTTGGCATAGAGAACTGGGAAGAAATTATTGACAAAACCCCAACCCAGCAACCTACATCCTATATGGAGTTTAGCGTCTATGACGATGCGTGGGTTGGGCGAGAAAGTCTGATTCAACAGTTGAGCGATCGCGTAAATTCTTCTAGTCGTGTCTTGCTATTGGTTGGCATGACAGGTATTGGTAAAACTGCTTTGGCTGAAAGGCTAGTACAGGAATTGCGAGGAGATTGGAGGGAACACAGGGAGAATTTTGAAGATGAGAATAAAACTTCAGACTTTGCCAGTGTCGCGCTGCAATGGCTGGAAAAGTGGGGGGAAATTGTCCCAAAAGACGATCGCAAACCAGAGCAAATGTCACGGCGATTAGTCAAACGCTTGCGCGAAAATCGCTATTTAATCCTCATGGATTCTCTTGAGTACCTATTGACAGGAAATGAAGAGGATGGCTGGGGTGATTTTGCTGATGAGTGGTGGGGTAAGTTTTTTGTGAGTTTCTTGGCAGAATCATCTTGTCAAAGTCGTTTCATTCTTACCTCTCAGGATTTGCCAACTAAGTTTGAGACATCAGAATGCGATCGCTATAAAAATCTCTGGTATTGTCAAGTTTTGAAAGGATTAGAAGTACCTGAGCAGGTGGCGTTATTTCAAAAAGCTGAACTAGAGGCCAATTGGGAATTACCACATAGTCCCCTGCGAGTAATTGGAGAAGTTTATGACGGGCATCCTTTAGCATTGCGGACGATCGCTGGAGAAATTAAGGGTTCATATAACGGGATAGTCAGGGCTTACTGGAAAGAGAACAGTGGTTACATTGAGGAGGTAAAAAAGGCTATTGATGAAGCGCGTAACCAAGGAGTAGTTAAAGGCGATGAGGATAGGTGGCAGTTAGCATCATACACGAAAGTCTTGCGAAGAAAAGTTAAGGAACGGGTTGATAAGACATTTAAACGGTTAAAAAATGATGTTTATGATGCCTATCTTTTGCTTTGCACTGCCTCAATATATCGCTGCGAAGTAAAAGAAAAGTGGTGGCTGATTAATTTAGAAGACGAGGGTTACAGTAAGAAGCAGCAACAGGATGCAATGCAAACTCTGCGTAATCGCTATTTAGTTGAAGATGGAGGAATCGACGATGAAGATAATCGCCTGGTGGGACAACATAATTTGATTCGTAGTGTGGCGATCGCTCACCGATTAATCCTTCCCTAAAAATGAAAAGCTCGGACAAATTTACTATGCAAAATAACCCGCTCCCATCTGGTGAGTTGATTTTGGAAAAGTTAGGTATCAATCTTCATAATCTCCCAGCCCAATTTCCAACTCGCGAGCAGCGGCTTCAGTACAGAGCAGTTGTACAGTGGCTAACTGATGATAAACCTAAGTCAGATGCTTCCAATCTTGAGAAAGTTCGGGGATACTTGGAAGCATTTCACCATCTCTGCGAAGTGGAAGACTGGGAAAGAGCTAGCAAAATCCTTGAGATTAACCTTGATACACCTAATAATACAGAATTACACAATCCGCTAATAACTTGGGGCTACTATCGTGAAGTAATTGATTTATACAGTAGACTATTGGGAAACTTAGACCCAGGCAGTGATGCTGTTTGCTTCTTGGGTCTGGGTAAGGTATATCATTACTTAGGAAACTACGACGAAGCTATTTTTTATTATAAGGAAAGTTTATCCAGAATGTTGAATATAGGCTATAGTTTAGGTGTTGGGAAAGTTTTGGGAAGTATGGCTAACACTTACCTTGCTATAAGAGAGTACGATCGAGCGATTAGTTGCTATGAAGAATGTTTGGTTATTTCTCAAAAAACCAACAATCAAGAAAGTATTGGATCAACATTGGGCAATTTAGGGAATATATACTTTGCCCTAAAGAAATACGATATAGCTCTTGATTATGCTGAGCAACATTTCATAATTGCAGAAAAAATAGGCAATTTACAGGGCATAGGGATAGCATTAACTAATTTTGGAAATGCGCTATTTAAACTTGGTCATCATTTAGAAGCTCATAAAAAATTTTTGAGAGCATACGAAATTTTTATACAAATTGGCGATCGTCGCTCTGAGGCTCTAATTTTTTACAATTTGGCGAGCTTCCAAACGGATTTAGGCAACCTCCCTCTAGCTATTGACTCTTGCAATCTCGCTTTATCCATCGCTACAGAATTAGGAATCCCGCTAGCAAAAGAGTGTCAGGAATTGAAGGAACAATTACTGAGCCAACAAACATAAACTGTGAGGTATCGGTATCTAAAAGGTGTAACCTATCTGTGGTAAGCGCTCGATGAGCAACGCTTTTTCACTTCCCTTAAAACAAAGTGATAATTGCCGTATTAGGAGTCTCAGTTAAAGCTGCGATCGCACCATAGTTTTCTCTTAGCATTCTCTCTATATCCCCTGTTGAACAATTTCCGCGACGTATCCAAATTACCTTTGGGGGAAATCCCAACAATAGACTCAATTCACTAAAATCCGCATCCTTGGTAACAATAATATAGTCATGCTGACGAGCATAATCCCAAACCTCGCGATCTGGTATGGTAGCTAATCCAATCCCATCAACATGAACTGAACCAGGGTAGATATCTGCGAGGCGATCGACAAGACGAGGAGAGAGATTTTGGTCAAACAAAAGTAGTCTCATGACCCAACGACTAACATAAACTGTTCGCGTTTAGCGGCGAAACTCAAGCAAGCTAAAATATCCTGTTGGGTGAGATAGGGAAAATCATCTAGAATTTCTTGATAAGTCATCCCAGAAGCAAGATATTCCAGCACGTCATAGACTGTAATTCTCATGCCTCGAATACAAGGTTTACCACCTCGTTTACCCGGTTCGATCGTAATTATATTAGCGATATCTTGGTCTGACATGGCTCTCTTGTGTTAGTTTCTGTTTTTAATTCTAACCTAGGAAGCTGATTTTCACGATCGCACGCCCTACTCAAAGACTTTCATTAAGTTGTTTCATATCCCCTTGCGGCTGCACTTGCTTGTGCAAACTAATTTTGTCGCCCACTTCATACCCCGAATAAAAACCCGCCGCGCTGCTGACTTGAGAACCACTTCTGGTTTTAACTTTAGCCCCTCGGCCCTCTAGATAATTGGTGATCGCCTGTTGATTTTTCTCAAACATCGATCGCACTACAATCCCTGGAGTCGCCGCCACATCCCCCGAACCCGGAATCCCCGACTCTTCCATCTCCTGTTTTTGTTCCAACAATCTTTGTCTCAACCTTGTCGCGCATCCAACCCGAAAAGCATTCAGATACGCCAACCCCCTGCCGTTTCCTTTGCGGTATTTAGCCCTTTTTTCAATCGCCGAACTCAAATACTCGTACAGGTGTTTGCAAACAATCAGGTTTGTAGAAGTTCCCACCAAAAACATACTGCCATTATAAGTGTTTCGCATGGCCGTGCAACCGTTAGCGTCGGCAATTCCCGAAAGCAGCATCATTTTCCAAGTGACAAATTTCGATGTTGTTTCAACGGAGTTTTCGTCAACCTCTTCTTGGTGATTTGGCCCTAAATCCGCGAGGCTGAGATTGTACTGTGCCAGTAAAACGGAAGCTTTTTCGGCCGCAGCAGTCGATTCGTTTTCATTGGATGAGGTGGCGAGGGCTAACAGCTTTTTGATTCTTTCGACAATACTTGTGTCTGCCATTTTTCAATCAGTTTTAGGGTGAGACTACGCGGTGGCAAGGATTTGGGTGAATTCCCATTTTAGTATAGCGTCCTGCGATATTTTTTGAGGATAATTTCATTTATAGAAGAGGATTTTTTTGAACCGCAGAGGGCGCAGAGGGCGCAGAGAGAGAGAAAGAAAGAAGTTCCCAACTGATGCGCGAATGGGTTACTATTCGAGGACTTCCAGGACTGATTTGGGCAACAATTTATCTTTAAACCAGACTACTTTTGCTGGCACATCATTTACATTCACCCCGGCTTTTTCTAAATTCAGCCGTTCGGAAATAGCTAAAATCAAGTTATCGCATTCAGACTTCTGTACTTGTGCAAATTTCTTTTGCAAATACTCTGGCCGCCAATAGCCAACTATTTCTAATAAAAACACTCGCCCGTCGGGATGCACCAACCGAAAGTCGGGAATCATCACACTACCTGGAATCGGAATTAAATCAACTTCTCGCTCTAGTTGCCACTCGGTTTTTGTGGAATTCCATCTTTCAGCAAATGCTGCTTCTAACATACTATCATAAGGCTTGCCAGGGGGATAGTGGCTGACTAAACCGCAGTCCGAATTTAGGGTAAATTTACCTGTTTTCAAAACGCCACTAAAAGGATCTTTTGTGTGCAGGGTTGAGTGCATACTCCATTTGGTGACGTGCAGCAGTGCCGGGAGCATTTTCGCCAGGGCTAAGCCGTAGCGGGTGCTGGGTTTGAATAAGCTTGTAGGGCCGTCTATTGTCAGTGTAAAACCGTGGTCTGCATCGCCTTCAATGTAAGTCATTAATTGAAATAGTTTCAGATAGCGAAATAAGAGTTTGTATTCTCCTGGATCGTTGCGGTGGGCGGTTAGTTGGACTTGACTTGCTCGGTAAAATATGCCTTGAACTTGAGAAAGATTGTATTTGTGAAGCAAGTTTTCGGGTGTTGGTGCATTAAACTCTGTGAGGATTTTGTTTTCGTTTAAATCGGCGTATAAACCTGTAGTGATTTCGTGAGGCAAAACATCTCTGTTTAACTCTTGGCTGAGTTCACTTGCTACTTTTTCCAGGGTTAATTGGGTGGATTGAGGGCTGGGAGTCGATCGCGCGGACAATGCAAAAACCCGCTGTCTCAACTCTGAGGGTTCTAGGGGACTGATGACTTCCAAGGTGCAGAAACCGCCTTTCAGCAGGTGCGCTAATCCCCGTTTCAGCCGATAATCCGGGCTGTCGCCTTCTAATTCTAGCAAGCGTCCGTCGAGTTCGCCTTGGGTTTTGCCGATCGACTCTTGAAAGCAGTCGATCATTTCCTTAGCTGCTTCTAAGTTTTTATCATCTATCTTGAGGCGGAGAGGGATGATTGATTCCCCGTTTTGGCGGTGACTTAATAAATCAGTGGGTAGCATTTGTTAATAGTTTTTTATTTTTAACGAACCGCGAAGAGGCGAAGAACGCGAAGGAAAGAGAGAGAAACAAAGAGAGTGTTCAGAAATAGTTTAGGCTTGCTACCAGGGAATTTCATCATTGTCTTCTCCCCATTTTGCGGGTGATTCTGCTGCTTTTTTGGTTGTCTCCCGGTTGACTCCGTAAATGGGTGTCGGTTTGACAGTTTCTAATTTCTGATATTCTGGCTTTGGCGGTTCTATTTGTGTTTGTGGTTGGGGTTTGTGAGGCTGCATTCCTCCTCGACGGCGTTGAGAAGTTCTTTCTTCGCTGGTGTCTTCGGTGACGACTTCGTAGAGAATTGCTAACTTATTTACATCGCTGCTTTTGCGGAGAACTCTACCCAATCGCTGGATGTATTCGCGTTCGCTGCCGGTACCTGACAATATGATAGCAATTCTGGCGTCGGGAACGTCCACTCCTTCGTTGAGGACGTGGGAGGCGACCAGGGTTTTGTATTCGCCGCTGCGAAAGCGATCGAGGATTTCGTGGCGTTCTTTGACTGGGGTTTGGTGGGTAATTGTGGGGATGAGAAATTCTTG
Organism: Microcoleus sp. LAD1_D5; assembly: GCF_036702115.1. Classification (NCBI taxonomy): domain Bacteria; kingdom Bacillati; phylum Cyanobacteriota; class Cyanophyceae; order Oscillatoriales; family Microcoleaceae; genus Microcoleus; species Microcoleus sp. LAD1_D5. Next base: position 17,435 of record NZ_JAUBSA010000003.1, read on the forward strand.
GGAAATTCGGTAAACTGTGGCGTTGTCACCGGTGAAAATTAGGGTGCGCTGGGGAGAGTGTTCTGCTAGTATTTGGGCTAAGATTCGCAGTTTTCCTTCGGTACAAAGGGCGATTTCTTTGGCTTGGCGGTGGGCTAGCATGGCGCGCCGTCCCAGGGGCGATCGCGCGCTTGCCATGATAAACTGTTTCCAACCATCCAGGCTGGATATTCTGATATTCGACTGTTTTAAGAAATCGTTGCGAATGTTGATTAATTCGGCGTAGCGGTCGGTTTCTTCTGTTGACAGTTTTACCATAATTTGAACTATTTTATGGTCGGCTAAAGCATCGCCTGCCAAATCTTCGGGTCTTTTGCTAAATACTGTCGGGCCGATCAGGAAATGCAAATCGCTGTGGCGGCCATCTGTGCGATCGGGTGTAGCTGTCAGTCCGAGTCGAAAAGGCGCGATCGCATATTCGGAAATTACTCGATAAAAGTCCGTTGGCAAATGGTGGCATTCGTCAAAAACCAGCAAACCGTATTTATTGCCCAAGGTTTCTGCATGAATACTTGCACTGTCGTAGGTTGCCACTAAAATTGGCGTTTTGTCCCGCGAACCTCCGCCCAACAATCCGATTTCGATGTCGGGAAAAGCTGCTTTTAAATTAGCATACCACTGGTGCATTAAATCGAGAGTTGGTACTACAATTAATGTACTGCGACCAGTGACTTGCATGGCTAATTGTGCCAGATAAGTTTTGCCGGAAGCGGTGGGGAGGACGACTACTCCTTGGCTTCCTGCTTCCTGCCAAGCTGCGAGGGCTTGTTCTTGATGTGGGTAAGGCTGCATTTCCACGCTGGGTACGAGTTCGAGTAGTTCGTATGCCCTAGCTTCGTCGGTGAAGTGAATGCACTCGGCTTGGAGGCATTCTACCAGCGGGCGGTAGTGAATGGCTCGAATGCGGAATTTTTCCACGCGATCGTCCCATGTCGCAAAGTCCACCCAGTCTCTGCCTTTGGGCGGCGGGTGTAGCAGCAGCGTTCCGCGATCGAATGTTAAGGTAGGTATGCGTGGCATTTGTTTAGATAGGGGGGCGAGTTATGCCTGTTAAATTATAAGTGACCGATCAAATATATTGACACCAAACTCTCTAGAAGTTAGTTCTTTTTTAAGCAAATCTCTAGAACCACCATCTACTTTATACCGTTTCGGGTTGTTTGTTGAAATTTTTACCATTTTTTTACCAGGTAAGTTTGTCCAAATCTCAAAAGTTTACTTGCACCTACCTACTTAGTTGAAAGTCGGGCGGAGATGTTTGAATATCTCAAGATATTATGGTTGCTGAGCTGGTAACTCAATACGGGTGCTTTGCAGAAAAAATCATTTCTCTTACCAAGCCCCACAAACTGCACCTCAGTAATTATAATTTGGAGTCATTTAAAGAAAAAGTAAGTCAGAAAAAAAGAAAAAAAAGAGGGTATAAAAGGTAAATGTAGAGTAACCCTTTTAAGTGGCTTTACTTACGAGTATTTTGACGTAATGTATATCAATGCCGACCACGCATATCAAATCAAGTAGGAGCAAGCTAAAAAGACGATCGACTTGATGGAAAACGATCAATTTGGGAAATTGCGATCGCACTGGCGGAAAATCCAACAAAAATTCTCCTAGCCCAGCCGGATTGCCAAATCTAAAATCTACAATGGTATTGTCCCACTGGGGATGGTTTTTAGGTTAGATTCGATCTACGTATGCCTGAGATTAGAGGTTATAGATGGAAATAGGCGTCCCCAAGGAAATCAAGGATTTAGAGTTTCGAGTCGGGCTTAGCCCCACAAGTGTCCGGGCTTGTTCGGACAAAGGCCACACAGTTTTTGTAGAAACGAATGCTGGTGCTGGGGCCGGTTTCGCGGACGAGGACTACGTTCAAGCAGGGGCTAAGATTGTTTTAAAGGCTTCAGATGTCTGGAAGCGCGAACTAATTGTTAAAGTTAAGGAACCGCTGCCTGCTGAGTATCCGCTGATTCAAAAAGAGCAGTTGCTGTTTACATATTTGCACTTGGCGGCCGATCGCACATTAACGGAGCATTTAATCAGCAGCGGAGTCCAGGCCATCGCCTACGAAACCGTCGAACTCCCGGACAGGAAATTGCCGCTGCTGACGCCGATGAGCATTATTGCAGGGCGTTTGGCCGTGCAGTTCGGAGCTCGGTTTCTGGAACGACAGCAAGGTGGCAGAGGAGTGCTTTTGGGCGGTGTACCAGGCGTAAGACCGGGTAAAGTTGTGATTTTGGGCGGCGGAATCGTCGGCACGGAAGCAGCGCGAATTGCTGTAGGAATGGGCGCGAGAGTGCAGATTTTGGATGTAAATGTCGATCGCCTAGCCTACTTGGAAACTCTGTTCGGTTCCAGAGTAGAATACCTCTATAGCAGTCCTTTGCAAATTGAAGCAGTTGTTCCCGATGCTGATTTGTTAATCGGTGCGGTTTTGGTCTTAGGTAAAAGAGCTCCGGTGCTGGTTTCTCGCGAATTTGTTGCGAAGATGCACCCCGGTTCTGTAATTGTTGACGTAGCCGTTGACCAAGGCGGCTGCGTGGAAACTTTGCGGGTAACTTCTCACACAAATCCTACTTATGTTGAGGAAGGAGTTGTGCATTACGGCGTGCCGAATATGCCTGGTGCTGTGCCTTGGACTGCGACTCAAGCTTTGAATAACAGCACTTTGCCTTATGTTTTGCAGTTGGCAAATAGCGGGATTAAAGCTTTGGAAATGAATCCGAGTTTGGCGAAGGGATTGAACGTGCAGAAGCACCGATTGGTGCATCCGGCCGTGCGCGAGGTTTTCCCCGATTTGGCTGATTAGATTCCCATTTTTTCAGCAAATCTTGTAGGTGCGTCAGATCAAAGCTTGTGGATTATTAATAACCGGACGCGATCTGACGCACCCTACTCAACTACACAACGTTTTGCGATGTTGGGCTAACAGTAAATCCTCGAAACTAAAGCATTTCTCAACCCGAACAGTAATTTGTGCAAAATATTACTCGCAGCCTAGAAAAAAAATATTTCCCAAAACTCTTGACAAACTGGCGAACTTATGACAAAGTATTAAATCGTGACCAATGCGGAACTGGCGGAATTGGTAGACGCGCATGATTCAGGTTCATGTGGTGCAAGCCTTCCGGGTTCAAGTCCCGGGTTCCGCATTCCAAAGGCAGAAAAAAGTTTGGGGTTAACCCGATACAGGCAATAACCCCATTCGCTCTGCTGAATTAAACAATGCTGACAAGTATTCAAAACCCCCTAGTTAAAGAAATCCGCAAGCTGCACAGCTCGAAGGGACGCAGGGAACAACAATTATTTTTACTCGAAGGGACGCACTTGCTCGAAGAAGCTTGCGCGGCAAAATACCCGCTAGCAACGGTTTGTTGCACTCCCGAATGGCTGGATCAGCACGGGAAACTTTGGGAGCAAGTTGGTAATTTAGCCGATCGCACAGAAGTAGTAAGTGCAAAAGTGTTAGAGTCGATCGCCACTACAGTCCAACCCGACGGCATTGTCGCCACCGCACCCCGCACCGCAACAGAACCTGCAAAATTGTCAACTTTAGGAATAGCCTTAGAAACAATCCAAGATCCGGGCAACTTGGGGGCGATCGTCCGCACGGCTGCGGCTGCTAATGCCGACGGTTTGCTGCTGAGCGCAGACAGCGCCGATTTAGACCATCCCAAAGTGCTGCGCGCCTCTGCAGGAGCTTGGTTTAAGCTGCCAATGGCAGTCAGTCCAGATTTAACCGCCGAAGTCTCGGCTTATAAAAATCGAGGAATGCAAATTTTAGCAACCGTCGCCGGGGCCAGTTTAAGTTATTGGGAAGTAGATTTGCGAGTGCCGACTCTGATAGTTTTGGGCAACGAAGGCTCTGGTTTGTCGGAAGAATTGAGGAGTTTGGCCGATCAACAAATCCAAATCCCCCTGAGTCGTGGCGTAGAATCTTTAAATGTGTCGATCGCCGCAGCCCTCATCATGTACGAAGCTCAACGCCAAAGAACTGATTAGACTTATTGCATAAATTTTTGATTGATAGGGAAACCGCAGATAAACGCAGATGCAACGCAGATTCATTTCCAGATAGGAGAGCGAATGCCTGCAATTCAAATCTCTTATTTAATTGTTAATTAATCCTTATCTGTAGGGCGGGTTCATCAATATCTATAACTTCACATTTATAGTCTTGGACGCACGGGTGGCCTGAAATCGGGTTTTTTAACCAAAATACCTCGTTACAGCCCGCAGATTCGCTAAAAAGCCCGGTTTCTTGGGTTCCAGTGCGATCGTCAACTGAAGCTGCCGGGCCTTTAAATTGTATTTTTTACTTCGCTGTGCCCCCAGCATTTCCTCCCCCTCTCCCCCTCTACCAATCTCCCCCTCTGAGATGTGGCGGATTTTGTTTATATTGATGCAAACTGTAAAGCCAGGAAAGCGGATACTCTCGTAGCAACAGTTCAGGCTGGCATGAAATAAATATGAAGAAATGTAGGCAACTGCTCTCACAAATGTTAAGATTCTTAACATAACGTAGTATTGTGCACGCCCCAACCAAAACCTAACCTGAGACGGTGCTGACTGGGAGTAGTAGCTAGCTACCATAAAATTAAGCCTCTTTAAATGGAAGGAAAGCGCAAGTCCCCGCCCGCTTTCCTTCCCAGCTAAAGCTAGGGGTTTGCGACTACCGCAAACCTTTAGAGGCACAGATCCTCAGCGGGAAAAGCTCATGAAAACTCTTAAGTCCTCAGATACAGATTCTGTTCGCGCTTACTTGCGGGAAATCGGCCGCGTTCCCTTGTTGACCCATGAGCAAGAAATACTCTACGGGAAACAGGTACAGCGCTCAGCCGCACTGCATCAGGAGAAAAATATTTTAGCCGAAGAGTTAGGCCGCGACCCGACGGCGGCTGAATGGGCACAGGCAGTTGGGCTGTCTGAGGCACAGTTGCAGCGGACGATCGAACACGGGGAAAGGGCTAAGCGCCAAATGGTGGAAGCGAATCTCCGCCTGGTAGTGTCTGTTGCCAAGAAATATATCAAGCGCAACGTAGATTTACTGGATCTAATTCAGGAAGGCACGATCGGGATGCAGCGGGGAGTAGAAAAATTTGACCCGACTAAGGGCTACAGATTTTCGACTTATGCTTATTGGTGGATTCGTCAGGCAATTACTCGGGCCATCGCCGAAAAAGGCCGCACCATCCGCTTGCCGATCCACATCACCGAAAAGCTCAACAAAATTAAAAAAGCTCAGCGCCTACTAGCTCAACAGCTTGGCCGTGCGGCCACGGCTGCTGAATTGGCATCAGAGCTAGAATTGACTCCCAAACAGATTCGCGAATATCTCGATCGCGCCCGCCTGCCACTTTCCCTGGACTTGCGCGTGGGAGACAATCAAGATACAGAGTTGGGCGATTTGTTGGAAGATACGGGTACTACCCCGGAAGATTTTGCTCTGCAATCTTCCCTGCGGACTGACTTAGACCACCTGATGGCGGAACTGACTCAGCAACAGCGAGAAGTGCTCGCCTTGCGGTTTGGTTTAGAAGACGGGCAAACCTTAACTTTGGCCAAAATAGGCGATCGTCTCAACATCAGTCGGGAACGAGTGCGGCAAATAGAACGGGAAGCTTTGACCAAACTCCGCAAGCGCAAGCAAGATATGAACGATTATCTAGCCAGCTAGGTAGATTGGGGATTGGCGATCGGGTCTCCCCCACTCGCCATCCCCAATCTAAAATCGTAAAAACCGCCGCTTTTAATTCGGTTGTGCCCACTTGGTTGCTACGACTGTCCTGCTACATTAGTAATTACTTAGTAATAAAGATCAGCAGCGATCAGATAAGGGTTATTTAATTTAACCGCCCGCGTCTAACATAACAAGCTGTCTCTGAAACGGAGGTACTCGTGAGCAACTCATCTAATAAATCCCCAGAATTCTTTGAAGAAGACGGAGAAAATGCCAACTTATTATGGCAATACGTGCAGTCAATGGCTCCCGACACTGTTTCTCAGTTGTCTAAGCCGACTTCTCACGAAGTGTTTCAAGTAATGGAGCGAAATATTGTTGGACTATTGGGGAATTTGCCTTCGGAACACTTCGGGGTGACAGTTACTACCAGTCGCGAACATTTGGGTAGATTGCTCGCCTCGGCTATGATTAGCGGTTATTTTCTGAAAAATGCCGAACAGCGAATGACTTTTGAAAAGTCCATACAAGCCAGTGAGAGACACGGCTCGGACGATTAGTAGATTATTAACATTTAAGTGATACAAGTGTCAAGCCCCCCCCTCGCAAGATGGGGGCTTAATATTTTAGATTTTAGATTTTAGATTTTAGATTTTAGATTTTAGATTTTAGATTTTAGATTTTAGATTTTAGATTAAATAATTGAATAATTATTGATATTATTCTTAAATTCTCAATAGCCAATTCCCAATACCCAATTCCCAATTAATATGTCTCTTTCTCCTGTTGCCCACAAAGTTATCGGCGTTGCTGCGATCTGGAACGATCGCCAACAAATTTTGATTGACAAGCGCCGACAACACGGACAGCACGGGGGTTTCTGGGAGTTTCCGGGCGGTAAAATAGAGCCTGGGGAAACAATCGAAGCTTGCATAGAACGGGAAATTATGGAGGAGTTGGGGATTGTCGTAGAAGTTGGCGATCGCCTGATTACAATTGACCACGACTACACTAAATTTACAGTTAGGCTCTATGTGCACCATTGTCGCCACGTCAGCGGGGAACCGCAAACGATCGAATGCGATGAAATTCGCTGGGTAACATTAGACGAAATTGACCAATTTACTTTTCCCAAGGCAAACGCACAGATTATTGCTGCACTGCGTTCAAGTTGAGCTGTAATAGTCTCGGTTGCTTGCTACTGACGCTTCGACTAGGCTCAGGGCACCGCAACTGACCCTTCGACTACGTTCAGGGCACCGCAACTGACAGTTATTTTTGAACGGGCAAAGTAAAGTGAAAACAACTGCCTCTATCGGGTACGGAGTCTACCCAAATTTGACCGTAGTGGGCGCGGATGATGCCTTGACACAGAGACAGTCCAATGCCGTAACCGTCGGTTGATTTATCTCGCTGCAAGCGAAAGCTGTCTTCAAAAATGCTCGCGCAGTCTTCTTCAGGAATTCCCGGGCCGCTGTTGCAAATGCTGACTTGAACTTTGTAAGCGGTGCGGTGGAGAATTGAAAGATTAACAATTCCTCGCTCTGGCGTGTACTTGCTGGCGTTGTCAAGCAGGTTGACTATGACTTGTTGGATGCGATCGGGATCGGCATAAACCAAGGGCAAATCTGTGGGAATGTCTGTTTCTAAGTTCAGACTTTTCGCCTGAAATTTGTCTTGAAACTGCAAGATTACATCTTGACAAATCGCCCCCAGTTCTATTCTTTTTGGTTCAATGTGGAGTTGAGCGTTTGTACCCCGGGCTGCTTCCAGGATATCTGTAATCATACGATCGACAATTCGGATTTGGCGGCGGGCTTGTTTCATCAAATGAGCCGCCAAAGTCGGTGTCAAACGCGACTTTTCCCCCTCTTTCACCTTCTGACTTGACTCCAAAGTCTCCAAAGCCAAAGATGCGGCCGTCAAGGGATTTCGCAAGTCGTGAGCTAGCATCGCAATAATCCGGTCTTTCAACTGCAACTGCTCTTGCAGGTGTTCTTTTTCCTGTTTGAGGCGGAAAACTTCATCGGAAAGCTGCACAAGTTCGGCGGCGGAAGCAACGGAATAGATGGGTTTTGGGTTAGTCAAAGTTCCAGCAAGTGCTGGGGCTGACTGCTGCTGAGCTGTGTATTCTTCTACAGAACGCTTCCAGCGGGGCCACCAGTGTTCGAGTTGGGCGATTAAATTGCTGCCGGCGAGAGTTTGTCGCGGATCAGGATGAATTTTTAGCAGCGAGGGAGTGGCTACAAGTTTAAAGTGTTCGGCTAAATCGGGCTGTTCTCCTACGTCGATGACTTGAAGCTCAAAGTTGCACTCTGCCTTCAAATCCTTTAGGGACTTGCGGATGTGTCTGGTCTGTTCCCGGGAAGAGGGACGCTTGTCTACAAACAGCAAAAGCTGTAAAAGCGGTTCGGAATTTACCGGCTGTTCGGGAGAACAGTCAGTGCCGGTGGTGCCGAGTGTTGGATGGACGCTGTTGAGCTTTTCGATCGGGTGAAAATAATTGAGCATTGCCTAGCCGAGTTATTTCACTTCTACTTTAATTTAATACTTACTTTAGATTTATGCTATTGTCCGATAATTTCATTACGGCGGGCAGATGATATTTTTGAGATGGAAGAAAAATGAGTCGCTGCGGGTGGTGGTTCAAGTGGCGGCCGCCTTTTTTGTGCTGTGCCTGTTGCTGACGCTGCACCGCTACTACAGCTTTTACGCTACTTACGACCAAGGCATTTTCAATCAACTTTTTTGGAACGGCACTCGGGGTCACTTGTTTGAGAGTTCCCTTTCTTCGGCTTTGTCCACTAATGTGGTTCACCAAAATCAGCTCCCGGAAGTATCTTACTATCGGTTGGGGCAGCATTTCACCCCGGCGCTAATGCTGTGGCTGCCAATTTACTCGCTGTTTCCCTCGCCCCTCACTTTGACCGTGTTGCAGGTGACTTTAATTACGGCGGCGGGAGGAGTGCTCTACGCTCTCGCCAGACACTATCTGGAACCGAGGCTGTCGGCGACAATTGTTGTGAGCTATTACTGCGCTAACGCCGTCATCGGTCCGACTTTGGGCAATTTTCACGATATTTGTCAAATCCCGCTGTATGTCTTTGGCTTGCTGCTGGCGATGGAGAAGCGCTGGTGGCCCTTGTTTGGGATTCTGGCAACTTTAATTTTGGCCGTGCGAGAAGATGGGGGAGTTGTTTTATTTGGCGTCGGAGTTTACCTGATTTTGAGCCGGCGCTACCCTCGGACTGGTTTAGCCGTCTGCATACTCAGTTTTGGTTATATGATCGTCCTGACCAATCTGATTATGCCTTTGTTTTCTGCTGATATATCCCAGCGGTTTATGATGGAGCGCTTCGGCCAATATGCCGATGGAGATGAAGCTTCGACTCTAGAAATTATTTGGGGAATGGTGAGCAATCCCGGACGGTTGGTTGCACAATTATTTACGCCGTTTTTTGGTAAGATTAGATACCTGCTTGGCCAGTGGTTGCCATTAGCTTTGGTTCCTGCTTTCGCGCCTGCGTCTTGGATGATAGCTGGATTTCCGCTGCTGAAGCTATTTTTAGCGAAAGGAGAGTCGGTGCTGGCGATTAATATTCGCTATGCGATGACTGTGGTTCCAGGGCTTTTTTATGGGGCAATTCTGTGGTGGGCCCAGCGTCAAAAGGAAGAAGATAGAATGGTGAGAGAGGAAAGAATGTTTTTGCGTTTTCCTTCTGCTTTATTTCCTCTGCCTTCGTCTTCAAAGTTTCGCCGCTTTTGGGCGTTTTGCATCTGTTTGTCGCTATTTTTTACCTTCACTTCTAACCCAAATCGGACTTTTTCTTTGATTTTGCCCGATGCGATCGATCCTTGGGTGCAGGTTCCTCTCGTCAGACAATGGCAGCACGTTTTGCAAGTGCGGCCGCTATTGGCTCAAATTCCTGCTGATGCTAGCGTGGCAGCGACGAATACTCTTGTGCCGCTTTTGTCAAGCAGGCGGGAAATTCTCAGGTTTCCGATGTTTGAACTCCGCAATGATGCGGGGAAGGCAGTGAAGATGCAATATGTAATTGCCGATATCTGGCAGTTGCAGCAGTATCAGGCTGCGTTTCGCGGGGAACGGGGACAGTTGCAGGAGATCGTACCGGCGATCGATCGAATGTCTAAATCTGGAGATTACGGAATTGTTGGCTTTGAAGACGGCGCGATTTTGATGCGTCAGGGTGCTGTTTCTAATTCTGCATCGGCTGCTGCTTGGACCCGTTTTCGCGGCGAATTGGAGCCGATTTTGAAGAAACGCTAAGCGGGTAGAGGCGATCGCCATTGCTTCCCTCAGTGGCTCAAATCTTGAGGAAACCTGTTTTTTTCAGGTAATGGCGATCGAGCAATTTCCTGCAAAAACCAGGTTTAGGCATAATTTTCTGTCTTTGTTGCTGCCAAAAGTCAGGCATTGGGCATCAACTTGCGCTCAACTTAAATTTAAGGGTGATAATTATACAATAAATCCGTAAATCCTAAACATTAAGTTATATAAATTATTTGGAGGAAGAAAGATGAAAATTTTGGTATTGGCATGGGAGTTTCCTCCCAGAATCGTAGGCGGTATCGCCCGCCACGTATCGGAACTGTATCCTGAATTGGTAAAACTCGGCCACGAAATACACTTAATTACAGTAGAGTTCGGCCACGCGCCGATGTACGAAGTGGTGGAAGGAATACGGGTGCATCGGGTGGTGGTGGGGCACGCCAGGGACTTTTTTCACTGGGTGGCGAACCTCAACCAAAGCATGGGCCAACAAGGTGGCAAACTGATGCTTGAGGAAGGCCCCTTTGATATCATCCACGCTCACGATTGGTTAGTGGGAGATGCGGCGATCGCCCTGAAGCATACCTTTAAAGTACCGCTAATTGCCACCATCCACGCCACCGAATACGGGCGCTTCAACGGCATCCACAATGAAGGGCAGCGCTACATTAACACCAAGGAAAACGACCTCGCTTACAACGCTTGGCGGGTAATTGTTTGCAGCGATTATATGCGGCGAGAAGCCGAACGGGTACTATCGACTCCGTGGAACAAAATAGAGGTAATTTACAACGGAATTAGACCAGATAAAAAGCCCCGGTGGCACGAATTTGACGCGATGGATTTCCGCCGCAGGTTTGCTGCTGATGATGAGAAAATTGTCTATTATGTAGGAAGAATTAGCTATGAAAAAGGCATTGGTGTATTTCTAAACGCTGCACCTAAAGTAATTTGGGAAATGGGGGGTAAAGCAAAAATTGTAATTGTTGGTGGTGGCAATACAGACCATCTTAAACATTTAGCTTGGCATTTAGGAATTTGGAATAAGTGTTATTTTACTGGGTTCATGTTTGAGGAACATCTCGACAAATTCCAGACGGTGGCTGACTGTGCAGTTTTTCCCAGTCTTTACGAACCTTTTGGGATTGTAGCGTTAGAAAGCTTTGCTGCCAGGGTGCCGGTGGTGGTGTCGAATGCGGGCGGACTTCCAGAGGTGGTGCTGCACACTAAAACTGGCGTTGTTACTGAGGCAAATAATCGGGATTCTTTGGCCTGGGGGATTTTGGAGGTGCTGAAAAATCCGGGTTACGCGCGGTGGTTGGTTGACAATGCTTATGAGGATTTGGAACGCCGGTTTAGTTGGCAGAAGTTGGCGATAGAAACCGAGTGGGTTTATGAACGGGTGGTGGAGGAAAGGGCTGAGGTTGATTGGTGAAACTGACAATCAGACTCGGCGGTTTAAACCGCTGCTATACAAACCAAGTCCGCGCAACGCCAGACTAATAAATACAGGGGTATTTAAATCGGATTCGGCAATCAAAAGGCACGAAATTAAACACTTGACTGTTGACTGTTCACGGTTGACTCTGAGTCGAATATCAAGTTTTTTCGTTGCCAATATTAAGAAATTGTAACACAATGATATAGATACACTCGACCTCAGCTTGAGCGCACTCAGAAGATTTAAAGGGAATTAGCATCTTGAATATTTTTAGGGACATCGATCCCCAACCCAGACGCAGCTTGCTGACTTTATTCACCGCAGGGCTGCTATTCTGGTCAAGTTTGGCTTCGCTGCTGCCAACTTTGCCGCTGTACGTTCAATTTGTGGGTGGCACAAAACAGCAAATTGGCTTTGTGATGGGTGCATTTGCGATCGGACTTTTGCTATCGAGGCCACCGTTGGGTAAAATAGCCGACAGCAGGGGGCGAAAACAAGTTTTGCTGCTAGGCGCCACAGTTGCTGCGATCGCCCCTTTGGGCTACCTGTTAGCTCAATCTATCCCCTTACTGTTACTTATTCGCGTTTTTCATGGCATTAGTATCGCCGCTTTTACCACAGCTTATAGCGCTTTAGTAACAGATTTATCGCCGCCCGGAAAGCGGGGCGAATTAATCGGTTACATGAGCTTGGTGAACCCTGTTGGTTTAGCAGTTGGGCCGGCTATTGGCGGATTTGTGCAAGCTTGGGTTGGTTATACTCCTTTGTTTGCGATGTCGGCAGCTTTCGCTGTAATAAGTCTATTTATTACCTCCAAAATTGCGGAACCGAATTTTGCCGAATTAACAAACTCTGACTCGCTATCTGACGATAAAAGTAGCCAAAAATACTGGGAAATGCTCTGGAATCCTAGAGTGCGGATTCCGGCTTTAGTGTTATTGGTGGTTGGTTTAGTATTTGGAACTTTGAGCACTTTTATGCCTTTGTTTATCCAAGAAACGAAGGCTAATTTGAATCCTGGATTATTTTATTCTACGGCGGCTATCGCCAGTTTCGGTATACGGTTGGTCACGGGACGGGCCTCGGACAAATACGGTCGCGGCTTGTTTATTTCTGGCGGTTTAATCTGTTATGCCGTATCTATGTTATTGTTGTATTTTGCTAACAACAGCAGTTCTTTTTTAATCGCAGCTTTGGTTGAAGGTTGCGCGGGCGGTACGGTTTTGCCGATGATGGTAACGCTGATGTCTGACCGGTGCGAACCTCATGAAAGAGGCCGCTTGTTTTCGCTTTGTATTGGCGGATTTGATTTGGGAATTGCGATTGCTGGGCCGACTTTAGGCTTTGTTGCTGAACAAGTTGGCTACAGAAATATGTTTGGTTTTGCGGCTGGCCTCGCTGGCTTGGCTTTGCTGGTTTTTATTACTCAGTCTAGCAAGGGCTTGTCTAATTCGATGAAATTTGCGATCGGTCGAGGCAAAGATATTTATGCTTTGAATCAGTAAACGTACCAAATTAAAAAAGTTATGAGTCTTGAATCGCGAGTTGAATTAATTTCTTAATTCAAAACTCAAAACTCAAAATTCATAACTTTTAGTAGTGGGCTTGGAGGGATTCGAACCCCCGACCTCATGGTTCGTAGCCATGCACTCTATCCAACTAAGCTACAAGCCCCTGTAGAGTTCAGATTTAATCTAAAATTGATTAAGTTCTTTTCTCACAGAATCTAACAGTAACACCATTACCAAAATAATGCAAGACTTTTCGCAAACTTTTTCTAAATTGCCCGATGTGGCACAGCTAACTCACCTCGACAACAGCGGGGAAGCCCAAATGGTGGACGTTTCAGCGAAGGTGGCGACTGTGCGACAAGCTGTGGCAGCAGGCCGGGTGCGGATGTTACCAGAGACGTTTGCGGCGATTGAAGCGGGGAATGCGCCGAAAGGTGATGTGTTGGGCACTGCAAGGCTGGCTGGAATTATGGCGGCGAAACAGACTGCACATTTGATTCCTCTGTGTCACCCTCTGCAGCTGAGTAGCGTGGAGGTGCAGGTGATAGCGGATGCTGATTTGCCGGGGTATCAAATTCGGGCGACGGTGAAAATTAAGGCGGAAACAGGGGTGGAAATGGAGGCGCTGACGGCGGTTTCGGTGGCGGCGCTGACTTTGTATGATATGGCGAAAGGGTTGGAAAAGTCGATCGCCATTGAATCGATTCGACTGGTGAGCAAAAGCGGCGGCAAGTCAGGGGACTATGAAAATTTCGAGGCATAAATTTTCTACCTTGAGAGGGATGTAGAATTCAAAAAGCTGCACTTAAGATTAAAATAGGCAGAGAACTACTAACATCAAGTGAAAAACTATGCCTCCTCGTTGGCCCCGCAAACCCGATCGCAATGATCCAGAGTATCGCCGTTTAGATGACCGGATGAATTTTGCTATCCACGTCGGTCTTTTTTCTGCTACCAATTCTGGTTTGTGGTTTGTTCACAATTTGCAAAAGGCTGATTGGCCTTGGGCAATTTCGGTAACGGGTGGATGGGCTCTAGTAGTTTTGGCCCACGCGATTTACCATTTTGCGATCGCCGATTATTCGCCCCTCACCAAAGATTCTGGCTGAAGGCAGTTGTCGGCGATTTGTTAAGTCTTTTGATTGATAACAAATAACTTTGTGCTTTTTTGATATGGCTAATACTACACAGGCGATCGAATCCTTAGCAGCCGAAATCGGCGAAAATGTCTACATTGACATTGCCAAATGGCATTTGTATCTAAGAGATGCTCACCTGCATACAGTTGTTGCCGAACAACTTTATTCCATGCTCGAAGATGGCAATTTAGATGCTGACAAAGTTGAACGAGTTTTGCAAGGAATTCCAGTCAAGTTGGGCGGCGGCAAGCGGGAAGTGCCACTGGCAGAGTTGATTCCGATGCAGTGTCAAGTTCAATTGATGGATGTTCTGGAGGAATTTCAGCGGAAGATGTAATCAGAAATTGCGCGGAACGTCTGTATGTAGGGTGGGCCATGCCCGCCTTATTTTTTTGAGTATATTTTTACAATTTCTTTAGACTTGTTATTATGTAGACAGTCTTGGACGCAACTTTTTAATTGTGACACTCTCTGTAGTGGTAAGGTGCGCCGTAAGCACCCTAGAGTAGTGGTAAGGTGCGCCATAAGCACCCTAGAGTAGTGGTAAGGTGCGCCATAAGCACCCTACAATTCGAGTTGGTGCGTAAGTCTTAGTAGAGTGTCAAATCTTCAGTAGTGGTAAGGTGCGCCATAAGCACCCTACAATTCTGGCATTAGCGAGTAATAGCAGCAAAAAACAATTTGTAACTGTATTCAATCGAACAGAATTTTAATTCGCCGTGAGACGAAAATACACAGTTATTAAAAGACGAGCTTGGTATTGACCAAAGAAAGTAATGGTGTTAAAATAGTTAGCGATTATAAATTTCCTAGCTGTCTCAATGTTCTTGCCAACAAGAAAACATTTAATCATCAAAGGTGCAGCCTACAAAAGCAAATTTTGTACCAAATATACTGCAACCGATGAATACAACCCTGATTCAATCTCCGGAAAAATTATGGTCTAAGCTTTCCAACTATTGCCTTAAAAACTATCAATGTCTGACTCAAGACCCCCGACTGTTTTTAATGCGAAAGTTTGCTCGTTTCGAGATTGTACGCGACTGGGCAGCGATGTTGTTGAAGAGTCCAACTAAACCCCGTGAAATTGGCCGAGAAGAATCTTCGATTTTGGGAAATTTGGATGTAAATTCGATCGCTGCCACTATCGAAACTGACAGTTGCTATCAGGGTCTCCAGCTACCTGAAGATGTAGTTCAAGAACTTTTGGAATTTGCCAGTTCTACCGTTTGCTACATTAACAGAGATTTGAAGCGTCCCTGGCGCTGTAAAGGAACAGAACAAGTCGGTGCAAACTTGCCCAAAAACTCCCGCCTTTGCAGCTACATGAGCAACAGCAAGCTATCTTCAACTCTCAAAAAACTGGAAAAAGACCCCGGCATATTGGCTATTGCAGCTAAATTTCTAGGTGCCCAAGCAGTACACATGGGAAGTGAAATATCGTGGAGTTTTCCCGTTGCAGGAACTCATGTCCAGCAGCGTGAGGCCGCCCAAGTATTTCACTACGATTTAGACGACTATCGGTTCATTAAATTTTTCTTCTACCTTACGGATGTCGATATTTCCAGCGGGCCGCACGCTTACATTCGCGGAACTCACAAGGACAAAAAGTTGCTGCACCAACTTATAGGCACGCGCTGTGCAGACATCGACGACGAAAAGATTGTTGAATGTTACGGTGCCCAAAATGTGGTAAATGTCTGCGGAAAAGCTGGTTTTGGCTTTGTAGAAAATCCCCTTTGCTTTCACAAAGGAACGCAGCCAACTGAGAAACCGCGCTTGATGCTGCAAATAGAGTATGCCATTAACGACTACGGCAACATTCACGAGGCGTGGGGTTCCTAGCAAATAAACCTCGCAAATCGCGAAGTCTTGTCTGTCTATCGAGACTTCTCATGTAAAATTCCGGTTTTAGCTTTTCCGATTTATTTGCGAAAACGGCCCCGAATGCGATCGACAAACATATCAACTTCCGGCAACTTCATCTGACTGACAAACAGGGCAAAAACCCCTAACCCTACAAAACTTGCCACACTCAACTGCACTAATTGAATTACCAAACCTTCAGTACCCAAAACTCTTTGACACGCTTGCAGAGTAGCCAAGGTAACGAAAGCAGTTAGACAACTGCCAGAAGTTAACCCCAGAAAAGGCAAACTCCACTCCCCCCAAGGCAGGCCACCCAGCTTTTTATTTAAACAGTACAAAAGCATAATCATCGAAATAAGATTCACTCCCACCGTCGCCAAAACTAATCCGGGCGCCCCAAAAGCTCCAACCAACAAATAATCCAAAAGACCGTTTAAAAAGATATTGATTATACTGATGCGAAAAGGGGTTTCCCCGTCTCCCAAAGCGTAAAATACCCGTACCAAAACGTCGCGTCCCAAATACACAAACATTCCAATACTGTAAGCCATCAATATCGGCGTGACAAACTGCGACGCTGACCGATCGAAAGCATAGCGTTCGTAAACCACGCGGACGATCGGCCCGGCCAGCGTTACCATTAAAGCGCTCAGCGGCAGCATCGTAAGGGCGGTCAAAACTAAAGATTGACGAATTCGATCTTTTAATTCCGGCCAATCTCTCGGATCGGTGAGGCGAGAAAATATGGGTAAAAATGGCACTAAAATTACATTAGAAATGATGCCTAAAGGCGTCATAACTAACAAGCCACTGTAACCCAACGCAGAGGCAGCTTGAGGGATGTAGGATGCAAAAAAGAGGTCAGTATAGACATTAATTTGCAGCATTCCTGATGATAAGGTAGCAGGAACCATCACCTTAATTACTTCTTGCACTCCGGGCCGTTGAAAATTAAACCGCAAACGCAATGTTCCCAAGCCCGCGCGCCACTGCGCCACCAGTTGCACCAACCACTGCAAAACTGCACCAGCTAAAGTTCCCCAAGCTAACACTAAGCCACCCATTAGTGCGTATTCCGGCTGAATAATTTTGTCTCCGAGTTGCAGTGCGAGAACCCCCAAACCGCCGACAAGTGCAACGCTGGAAAATAAAGGGCTAATTGAAGGCAACCAGTACATATCGGCCGCGTTGAGAGTGCCAAAACCAATGCCTATCAAGCCTGAAAGTAATGCCATCGGTGCCATAATCCGAAATTGCTGGACGGCAATTGCTTTAATTTGTAAACCTTCTGCTGTTCTATTTAATCCCGGCGCCACCACATCTATCAGCGGATCTGCAAAAATAATTAAAGCGATCGTCACCAACAGCAACAAGCCCCCGACTAAGGTGGTGATAGTCTCGACTAAGGGTGCTGCTTCTTTTTTATCCCGGCGGGCTAAAACACTGACTATGGCGCTGTGAAATGGCCCGTTAATCCCTCCCAGCAAAATAAATAAGAAACCAGGGATGACGTAGGCGTAGTTGTAGGCATCGACGGCGACACCGACTCCAAAGGCTGCGGCGATCGCAATTTGGCGCACCAATCCAAAGACTTTGCTAATTAGAGTGGCGACTGCGACAATGCCGGCAATCCCTGCGAGGGAACGAGAGGGCTTCTGTAATTGGGACACAAATGGTTACAAACGCTAATGCTAAAAGGATTCACTTATTTTAATAGCGAATCGGGAGAATCATATCATGAATTCAGAAAAGTTCTATTCCGAATTGCGTTTACTGGACAATTTTATCGATATTACTGACTTGCGGAATTTTGTTGATGTACCCCATGACTGGTACATTATTGTCACAGATATTCGCGGTTCTACCAAAGCGATTGAAGCTGGACGCTACAAAGAAGTTAACTTATTGGGGGCTAGTTCGATCGCTGCTGTTTTGAATGTAGCAGGCAAAACTGAGATTCCCTTTGTCTTTGGTGGCGACGGCGCTACTCTTTTAATGGGCCCATCGCTTTTACCCGCTGCTAAGATTGCTTTGCTCGCCACTCAACAAATGGCTAAGACTCAATTTGACATGGATTTGCGAGTTGGGGCTGTGCCGGTTAAAGTTGTGGCAGCAGCTAATTACCCAGTTAAAATAGCTAAGTTTAAAGTTTCGGAAAATTACAGCCAAGCTGTTTTTGTTGGCGGCGGCTTAACCCGTGCTACTGAACTTATTAAAGACCCTGCTGCTGGTAATATTTACACTATTAAAAATAAGGGCATTTCTGCAACAGCCGATTTTTCGGGATTGGAGTGCCGATGGCAGGATATTCCCAGCAAGTACGGGGAAATAGTAACGCTGCTGGTAATGGTGCGATCGGATTTGGATCAGCAGAACCATCAACGTTATAGAAATATTTTAGAAAAAATCGAATCCATTTACGGCCAGGAAGATTGTTTAAATCCTATTAATGGTAAAAATCTTAATTTGACATTGAATAGCAAAAAGCTGATCAAAGAAATTCAAGTTAAAGCGTACAATGCTAGTTGGTTAGACCGCCAGAGAGATTTATCAAAAATACAGTTAGAGACGGCACTTGGCTCGCTGCTAATGAATTTAAAAGTTAAGACAGAAGAGTTAGATTGGGGAGTTTATAAAGATATTGCGATCGCCGCTACGGATTACCGCAAATTTGATGATATGTTGAGAATGGTAATTTCGGGGAATGGGTGGCAGCGAAAAAAATTGACGGCGTACTTGGAAAATAATTACCGAGAAGGCAAGCTGGTTTACGGTTTGCACGTTGCTGACAGAGCGTTGATGACTTGTTTGGTCTTTGAACGCAACGGTCGCCAAGTACATTTTATAGACGGTGCTGATGGAGGTTATACTTTAGCTGCAAAGGATATGAAACAAAGAATGAATGAATAAGTAAGCCTCCCTAAACTACAAACCGTCGTTTCATGCTAGGATTCCTCAATCTAAAATCTAAAATAGAATGACTGACTTAATTTACAAATATCCCCCTCTTTTACCCGGCATTTTAATCAAGCGGTACAAGCGATTTTTTGCCGAAATAGAACTAGATTCTGGAGAAATAATCACCGCGCACTGTCCAAATACTGGCCCGATGACTGGTGTTTACATTCCGGGCAATCCAGTGCTAGTATCTCCCAGCGACAATCCTAAACGCAAGTTAGCTTATACTTGGGAATTAATTAAAGTTTGCGACACTGTGCCAACTTGGGTGGGAGTTAATACTGGGTTGCCAAATCGAGTAGTTAAATTAGCTTTGGAATTGAAATTGTTTCCAGAGTTGGGCAATTACAGTTTAATTCAACCGGAGGTTGTTTACGGCATTGATAAAAAAAGTAGAGTGGATTTTTGGCTAACTGGTGAGGAAAAACCGATTTTTCTGGAAGTGAAAAATACAACTTGGGTAAAAGAGGAGTTGGCTTTATTTCCCGATACAGTGACGGAGAGGGGACAGAAACATTTGAGAGAATTGATAGAAGTGGTGCGGCAGGGTTCGAGGGCTGTAATGCTGTATTTTATTAATCGCGGAGATTGTACTGATTTTGCTCCGGGGGATAGTGCCGATCGCCTTTACGGAGAATTGTTCAGACAGGCAATTAGTGCAGGTGTAGAAATTTTGCCCTGTCGGTTTGACGTGACACCGGAAGGCATTCGGTATTTGGGGTTAGCAAAACTGGATCTACTCACCCCTAAATAATAGGTTTAAATTGCCTGCATTTCTCGATCGATCTCGACACTAGCCACGCCCGGTACGCTCTTTAGTCTTTCTAACTTCGACTGAGAAACTTCTCCAGTAATGATGCCAGTAACAGCTAGCACCTGCTCCACTTTCATTCCCGCCGATTCTAAGGCAGTGACAACCGATTGAATTACCGATATGTTTTGGTCGTCAACAGTCACTATGATGCGCTGTACTTGTTCGTCAGACATATTTAGCATCCTTTGGAGCAAATCCATTGCGGTATTGTAAATTGTCTTCTGTTAAATCCCCGCAGGCTTAAACTGCTGCGGGGATTTGGGTATTCTGCATTACGGAGCTTGTACTAAACCGCTTCCGACACGAGTATTTGGCAACGGTAGCGCCATAGCATAGGAAGTCAGCAATTGCCAAAGTTCAGCACCTCGTTTACCAGT
This sequence comes from Microcoleus sp. LAD1_D5, assembly GCF_036702115.1. NCBI lineage: Bacteria > Bacillati > Cyanobacteriota > Cyanophyceae > Oscillatoriales > Microcoleaceae > Microcoleus > Microcoleus sp. LAD1_D5. The sequence goes on from NZ_JAUBSA010000003.1 coordinate 37,551, forward strand.
CGATTCGGCATACAAGGCCGCGAGCCCAGCCACGTGCGGTGTAGCCATGCTAGTGCCATTGTAAGCAGCATAACGCCCTTTATTCATAGGCACTGATGAGTATACTTTCACTCCTGGAGCGGCGATATCGACTTTAGTTCCTTGAATTAGGTCAGAAGTAGCCGAGAAGTCAGCCACTTGGACGCAGTTATCGATCGCTGCAACAGCCATAATCGACGGGCTATTGGCTGGTTGTCCGACGGTTCCTCCGGTTCGTCCGTTATTGCCGGCGGCTGCCACGATCAGACACCCATTTTGCAGTGCCCGGCGGCCCACAGTTTCGTAAGCAGTAGACGGTGTTCGAGTGGTGTTTCCTAATGACATTGAGATCACTTGACAGCCGTTGGCGATCGCCCATTCCATGCCAGCCAGAATCCAGCCACTAGCGCCACTACCGGCATTGCTCAGCACTTTACCGACATAAATGGTCGATTTGTGAGCGACCCCGTACCTGCGGCCGTTAAGATCCTTGAACCCGCAGGCTGTCCCAATGCAGTGCGTGCCATGACTGTGGCCATCTTGTACGTCCTCCCCCGGTACGAAGGACTGCGATACGATCGATCGACCCGCGAAGTCGGGATGTAATAGATCCATCCCCGTATCCAGCACCGCAACTTTGATTCCGCTACCACTCAACAGAGACTTCATCGCCTTCGTTGCCTTCAGACCCCAAGTAAACTCGCTATCATCAGCAAAACATTCTTGTTTCTGGATGTCTGCTACCTCTGTATTAGTGGCTTTCTCGTACAGGTTATCCACCGCATCGCGATAGCCCCGCAGGTAGTCTGCCGACAACCCATCGCTAATGGCGTAGAAAGTGCTCTCCGGTTCGATCGCCAGGATAGCAGAATTCTCTCCCACTGAGGTCATGATGCTGCTGAAACCCCCTTCGTCTAAGGAAACAACGGCAACGCCGAGAGTGGGAAACACCGCTCCCCCTGCTGCTTCAATTTGGCTCAAGTCTAGAGCAGAGTCGGGGAAATCGGCAGCGTTTGCCAGGCCTGTGATGCCAGTTTGGTCGTTCAGAAGGTCTAACGCTTCTATCACCGCATCATCGCGGAAAGTAATAATGTAACGCCCTGTTGTTTCATCAGCTTGGGCAGTTTCTGGGATAGGAAAACTAGGTTGTTGAGACATAAAATACCTCTTATTTAGAGTTGGATAATGCGTTGAGTTGGCAAAGAGATTTATGGAATTCCCAGGCTGTGACTTGTCAAGAAACAGCCCTGTATTTAATCCATGCTTCTAAGGGTTGAATACGAAATAGTCAGCATAGAGCCGAATCAGGCTGTGTTCCCACTCGATGTTGACCCAAATCTTGACTACACCATTTTGTGGGGAAACGTTATGGAGAGTATATCGAGCCTCACCAATCTTCTTTCCAGCCGTGGTATTTGGAGAAACACCTTCGCCGATCGCAACGAAGACGAGAGAGTTGGGTGTGATTAAGCCCCAATTGAGAGGCAAGATGTGCTGTCCTTTCTTGAACCCCCAGTCATGGCGATAAGCGTAGCCATTACCAAACAATATTGCGGGCGAAGCTCCATCTTGAGGCGCGCCCAGTTGACGCACCTCTTCAAGGTTAGCCTCTTGGCTTTCCTGAATTGTGGGAAGCTCTAGCTGAGAATTCGATACAAAAATTTCTGTGGTAGAAGACATGGTTTGTTTCCTTGTTATTTAACGTTAATGGGAAGTAGTTTATCGCTATGTGCCGAAGCTGAATAACGGCTTTCTATCTCATAATCATCCAAATTCATTTGGCAAGCAATACGACGATCCGCGTATATGATTATGAAGATATTGCAACAACTTATGTAACTGTTACGATTCCTATTAGACTTCTCCAGAAAAGGCAGTCTTGAACAGGCAGGATGCCTGTTCCACAATGATTATTGGAGAGGTATATTTGGATAGATTTGTCAAGTTAAATTTAGAATAAAAATTTAACTTGACAACGCCACTCAGATTTATGCTGTCAAATTCAGCGTGAAATTGTCGTAACTGTTAATATCAAGCAACCGGAAGCCTACATTAGTTGCTTGGGTGCTGCTTGTCCACTCACACCAGTCAAATGTTTGTGGAGGGACAGGCCTCACGTAAGGCCCTGCCCAACTTGCTCCGTTATCAGCCTCAGCATAGTAGCAGTAGTAGCGATTCAGACTACGCAAACTACCCCCATACACCACTTTGCATTCGCCAGGATTGAGCCGCCACCAACCTTTTTTTGCCCAATTTCCACCATCTGGACAGTTGGGGCGATAGTACATAATAGCTACCCAAACACCAGATGTATATTTGTTGCAAATTGTGAGCATATTCCACCTCTTACAATGAGTAATTGCGAATGAATACGGTTCTATGTCCCTGTGTTGGAACGGGTAAATTCAGGTAAAACTTCTTTGTTTTCCACAGAGAACATCGATGATGCACGTAGGGTGTGAAGGAATGTTTGATTTTCGATGCCCGGTTGAGCATCAGATTGACCTTCGCGAGCTGCCGATTCTTGTTTCAGTGCAGCGACATCAACAAAATCGACTGTTGCATCTTCTTGGCTTTTTTGAGGTAAAACTTCTTTGTTTTCCACAGAGAACATCGATGATGCGCGTAGCGTGTGAAGTAAGGTTTCATTTTCGATGCCTGGTTTAGCATCAGATTGACCTTCGCGAGCTGCCGAATCCTGTTTCTGAACACCGACATCGACAAAATCGACCGTTGCATCTACATTATTGGTTTCCATTTTTACCTCCGTAGTGGATTTTTGTTTGGCACAGTTTAGAGACTCCGTATAGCGTTTGATCCCATATTCCTCAAAATAAACTTTGAGAGCAATACGACGATCCGCGTATAGGATTATGAAGATATTGCAACAAATTCCCCGTTGAACAACCCCAATTTTTCCAGAGCAACCATCACAGCAGCCGTCCGGGTTTGTACGCTTAGTTTCCCGTAAAGATGTTCCAGATGTTTTCGTACTGTTCCTTCACTGCAACCGATCGCTTTAGCGATTGCTGCATTGCTTTTATCTTTGGCAATCCAGAATAAAACCTCCGCCTCGCGTTTGGTGAGTCCTAGCAATTCCAGGGCGGAAATAGAGAATGATTGCAGTTCTTCTTCCTCCAACAGCAAGAGATATTGCTCTTTGATGCGATCGGGCATCAGACGGACTATCAACTGTTTTCCTGCTTGTTGAATGTGCAAGGGCAAACAGCGAGATGGAATATCACCGTTGAACGTGAGTCGCGAAATTTGATCCTTGAACCAATGTTGTAAGGATTCTGGCAAGGAGTAGGGAATGCGGTGTAAAAAATACTGGCTCAAAAGTTCTTCTGCCCGTTGAGTCATGAATTGCACTTCGCCTGCAATTTCCACAACTATCGCCCCTACCCGATCCAAGATTTGATTGATTTGTGTCTGTGAATTCATGGGAATTATCTCCAGTGGCATACAAGGTGACAATGGCGAAAGTAGATACCATTGCGATGCGGGTATCTTGCTCATTTCACTCTGGTTGAGGTCTACAACTGTAGAAATGCACTCTGAGATTTTTGACAGTCCCTGATTTAAGTTGCTTTTCTTAAATCAATACTCCGGACAGTTTTTGGAACGATACTACAAGCTTTACAGGGCAAGGATCGTAAAAAAGTCGAATTAAATGTAAGTCAGGGGTGGAGCTGACATTGATTTAATTATCCACAGTGGCTCAAAGTCAAGCGAGCATAAGCCATTGGGCTATATAAAAACTGTCCGGACTATTGTTAAATAATCACTAACAATAACACTGACTAGCTGTTAGTTACCAGTCACATAATCGAGTGACTTGCATAATTTTTTTTTTGTGCTAATGGCAGTCAAGCGATTTGAGATTTGAGATTTGAGATTGAAGAAAATCTTTAGTTGATAAATTACCTGTCAACATCAGGCGATGTTTCGTACAATACACTATGTAGCATCTAATAAAAAAGAGCGATCGAACTATGGGAATGACTCTGACCGAAAAAATATTAGCCAAAGCATCAGGCCGCACTAAAGTCGAACCCGGAGAAAACATTTGGGTAGAAACAGACGTGCTGATGACCCACGATGTCTGCGGGCCCGGCACCATCGGCGTTTTCAAACGCGAATTCGGTGAGAATGCTAAAGTCTGGAATCCCGACAAAATCGTCCTCATTCCCGACCACTACATTTTCACCAACGACGAACGCGCTAACCGCAACGTTGATATTCTCCGCGATTTTGCCAAAGAACAAGGGATAAAATACTTTTACGACATCACGGATCGATCGGACTTCAAAGCAAATCCCGACTACAAAGGAGTTTGCCACATCGCCCTAGCACAAGAAGGCCACACTCGGCCGGGCGAAGTGCTCTTCGGCACCGATTCCCACACCTGTAATGCCGGCGCTTTCGGACAATTTGCCACCGGTATCGGCAATACAGACGCGGCTTTTATCATGGGAACCGGCAAACTGTTAATCAAAGTTCCGGCGACGATGCGCTTTGTGTTCAACGGTGAACTGCCGGATTATTTGTTAGCAAAAGACCTGATTTTGCAGATTATTGGTGATATTAGCGTTGCTGGTGCTAACTACCGGACGATGGAATTTGCCGGCGATACAGTTGAGCGTTTGACGATGGAAGAACGGATGACGCTGTGCAATATGGTGATTGAAGCTGGCGGTAAAAACGGCACGGTTGCGCCCGACAAAACTACGTTTGATTACGTTACTTCGCGGACTGACAGACCCTTCGATTCATTTTACAGCGATGGGGATGCTAGATTTTATAGCGATCGCACCTACGATGTCAGCAAATTAGAACCAGTTGTCGCCAAACCGCACTCTCCCGACAACCGCGACTTAGCCCGCAACTGCCGCGATGTCAAGATCGATCGAGTTTACATCGGTTCCTGCACCGGCGGCAAAACCTCCGACTTTCTGAATGCCGCCCGCATTCTGAAAGGAAATCAAGTCAAAGTTCCGACTTATTTAGTACCAGCAACTCAGAAAGTTTACGAAGATTTGTTTGTCACAAAATACGAGGGTCAAACGCTTTCGGAAATCTTCTTAGCTGCAGGCTGCATCGAACCCGCAGCGCCTTCTTGCGCCGCTTGTTTGGGCGGGCCAAAAGATACTTTCGGGCGGATGAATGAACCCGAAATTTGCGTGTCTACAACTAACCGCAATTTCCCCGGTCGGATGGGAAATAAAGAAGCGCAAGTTTATCTAGCTTCGCCTTATACGGCGGCGGCTTCTGCCCTGACTGGGTATGTCACCGATCCACGCGAATTCCTGTGTTAGAAGTTGCTTTCTACCAGTTGTAGGGTGCGTCAGACTTTCACTCTAGAATTTATCGAGGGTTTGGGATATGACGCACCTTATATTATGTTCGATCGATTAGTCTCGATCTGGGGGGCGGGTTTATTGTATTGTCGATTCTAGGGGATTATTGTCGCCCAAGCCGCCCCTACAAGACATGGAATTAGATCGTAACCGATCGATTCATCTTAAATTAAATGAACAAGCTAGGTGAGATTTGAAAATAATCGCCGAGTGCCTTAGCTTGTGCTTTGCTAATGGATCGCTTGCCGTTCACAACTTCAGATACTACGCCGCTAGATCCAATGATACCTACCAAGTCTGCTTGGCGGATGCCGCTGGATTCCATGATATGTTGCAAAATCTCATGAGGTTCTGATTTGTCTATCGGATAGTTTTCTGTCTCATAAACTTCTATCAAAGTGACTAACAACTTGTATAAAACTTTCTCCTCTGGAGTGAGGTTTTTAGCAAATGTTAGCCTTTCTGCAACTGCTAGGAGGCGATCGTATTCTTCTTCAGTTTCGATCGCCTTTGGAGCAATTTCTGCGAGCAAGTTGCTGTAAGTCGTTCGGTCAAAAGTAAGGGTCATTTTTCCATTTTTCTTTGTCGTATTCAGAGTGGGTTAGGAAATATTTGTAGAAAACAGTTTGGTTCTCATAGTTAATCCCAACAATCAGGCGATAGTCGTTGCCTTTGATATTAAAGACGGTAAAGTTTCCTACTGCTTCAGCATCCCGATAAATTTTGCGAACATCCTCCAAATTCTGCCATTCCGCTTTGTTGACAGTTTCTTTCCAAATCTCAATTTGGTTTTTGACATCCGGGTACTTAGCAGCATCATTACGGAGGTTGGGGATCGAAATTAGGTGCATTTGTTTTTAGCTTTTTGGTGGTTTTGTATTGCATCTCTTTCGCTTCCCTAACGTGGCTTATTCCATCACTTTATACAGGACTTACTCACAGATTTTATCTATAGAGCGATCGCTGTCCACCAGAACTCTACAGGTGATGTCAAAGTTCGGTTATGCAGCGTTATACCAAATCCGGGTTAGGCATCCCCTTTATTGTCATTGCGAGGGAAGCAAAGCAATCGCAGAGATGCAAGCGATTGCTTCGCTTCCCTCGCAATGACGGAATATTTATAACAGGGGTGGTAAACTCGGATTTAGTATAAGTCCTGTTTGTATACTCATACTCTCATTTTGAGAGGAAAGTGTCAAGGGTCGATCGGGTAAACATTTTTTAAGCCGTGTGGGTGAGTTGTGTTTGTGCAGTGCACACGGCGCACCCTACTTGAATTGACAGGAGATTTGCTTTGAAAACACTATTTTTGGCTTGGAAAGACCCAAACGGCGGCTCTTGGTTTCCGATTGGTCGATTGACGTTTAACGGTAAAGAATACCAGTTCAATTATACAAATGGTGTTCTAGAAGCGAAACTTAAGTGCGGGTTTCAACCCTTGCCATCTTTCCCGAATTTCAATAATGTTTACACTTCACAGAAACTGTTTTCGTTGTTTTCTAATCGAGTGATGTCGCGATCGCGCCCTGACTACCCTGAATTTGTACAATGGTTGAATATCCCTGAACACGAACATGACCCAATTGCTTTATTGGCGCGCAGCGGAGGCAAACGGGTAACTGATAAATTTGAGGTGTTCCCTTGTCCCGAACCAGATGAAAATGGACGTTACTGTATCCATTTTTTTGCAGATGGACTGCGATACCTTTCAAAGTCGGCAATTGAACGGATTAATCGGCTTCAAGTGGGCGAATTTTTGTACTTAGCCCACGAATTTCAAAATCCGCGCGTTTCCCGTCTGCTTCTGTGTACTAAAGATCACTGGATTGTCGGCTATTGTCAGCGCTATCTTGTGGATGATATTTTTGAAATTATTTCGCAGCATCCAGAATTGGTTTGCGTACAAGTCGATCGCCTCAATGAACCCTCAACGCCGCTACAGTTCCGCTTGCTGTGCAAGATGACCGCCGCTTGGCGAGACTTTCGCCCCTTCTCCAGTCCGATGTACCAGCCGATTGGCAGTGAGGTTTTAGCTGCAAGTGCGATCGGATAATCAGCAACAAGAAGTAATATTAGGATCACAAAGTTAGGGAAGAACCCAAGTTAATTATTGTGAATTCATTAGACCCACTCGGTAATAAAATTGCTCTAGAATTAGAAATAGACTGGGTTTGTTGAATTGTTTATAATTGTATGATTCATCGGGCAACTTAAGAAACCCGGTTTCTCGATCGCCCAACTCGATCAAATTACAAGTATTTCGGTAAATAGGCGCTATGATTACGATTGTGATGGGAGTCTCCGGTTCAGGCAAAACTACTGTTGGCAAGTTGCTGGCGCAATCTCTCAACTGGGATTTCAGCGATGCCGACGATTTTCACCCATCAGCTAATATCGAGAAAATGAGTCTGGGGATTCCTTTAGAAGATGCGGATCGCCTTCCTTGGCTATTACAATTGCAAGCTACAATAGACAGGTGGCTGTTAGAAAATAAAAATGTGGTTTTGGCTTGTTCTGCTTTAAAAACATCTTACCGCGAAATGCTCTACCGAGACCAAAAGCGAATGAACATAGTTTATCTGAAATGTTCTTTTGAGCTATTGGCAGCCCGATTAACAAGTCGCGAAAATCACTACATGAAAGCAGATTTATTGTTAAGTCAGTTAGACAATCTCGAAGAACCAGAAGATGCAATTATCATAGATGCTTCGCAGCCGTTAGAGGTAATATTGCGCCAAATTAGAATTCATCTGATCTGGGGTTAATTGCCCCCAATAAAACCTATAATACTAAATCTGGCTTAACTTAAATACCTCTTTATTTCTTAATTTCTTTCCGCTAGGAGGAGAGTTTGTATAGTACCGATTTCAATCGCCTAATCCGATCGAGGTTTTTTAAGGCGGATTTAGTATAAGAGTTATTTTTTTTGCTAATTAACCGAGTTTCTGAACCAAGTTTAGCCCCCTCTCCGTTTCCATACTGATAGGTTTGCGGCTCTAATTTTTGTACAAATATAAGAAAGCTTCTACTTCAGCCGCAGTAGGTTGAGATCTAATTGCCCCCGGTTTCATCGCTGTCATCGCACCTACCGCACTGGCATAAGTTACAATTTTTTGGGCTATTTTGGGATCGGCTAGATTCTTAATTCCATGCTTGCACAACTGCCGCACAAAACCAGCCAGAAATGCGTCGCCTGCACCTGTTGTATCCTCAACATCTACTGTAAAGGCGGGGATTTTTCCTTCATTTTCCGAGATACAATAACCGCAACCTTTCTCCCCCGCAGTCACCAAAACGCCTTCTACAGAATCGAGGCGGTAGGTAATAGATCCTGCATCGGTAGTGTCAAACAACCATTCGGCTTCTTCCTCAGATAACTTGACAAAATCAACTTTTTTTAAGAGTTTTCTAATGTACGCTTTTGCTTCCTCTGGATTTGGCCAAAATACGGGACGCCAATTGATGTCAAGTATAATTTTAACGTCATACTGTTCTGCTAGTTCGAGCGATCTGGCGATCGCCTCTCGACTTTCAGGATAAGCTAATTCTAAAGTACCTAGCACTAAATATTCGGCATTTTCAAACAACACCTCCGGTAGTTGTGCAGCGAGGAGGTGGGTGTCGGCAAAATCCGCAGTATCAAATTTACCAAAACCGGCAAAATTTCGATCGCCCGCTTCATTCCGCAAGACATAAACTTGCCGCGTCGGCGCACTTGGATGTCGCTGCACTCCAGCGATATCAACCCCTACTTCTTGCAATACCTGCACTAGGGAATTCCCCAATTCATCCCCACCTACAGCACCGATAAATCCCGCCACCGTCCCCAATTTAACCAAAGCACAGGCAACATTAGCAGGAGCACCACCGGGATATGCCGTCCAAGATTCTACCTCTTCGAGAGATACTCCTGGTTTATCTGCTAAACAATCAAATAAAATTTCACCCAGACACAGAACGCGAGGAGAAGTCATAGGAATTTTAGATTTTAGATTTTAGATTTTAGACCAGCAGTAGACAGGTCAATAATTATTTTTAACCCATCCCAGAAAAATTGCAAGCTATTTTTTAATGGCTGCTCCTATAATATCAGACCTACTGATATTATTGGCAGTTACTCCCTTAAGGCTGAAGTATAGTGCGGGCCTATCAGTTAGTTGTTTTACGTGCAAACATCTACAGGTTGGGCCCGGAGGTCAGATAGGCGTAGGTAAAGGCAGCATCGGCCACCCGACGCACAAGCAGTGCAAGTGGCTGCGCGTCTTGCTGTGTCGGCGCTGGGTTTGCACTCCGGGCGATTCTCCAAGCGAGTTGGCGCTTCGGGCCCGAAAGAGTAGCACAGCAAATTTAATTTTCTCTTCATACTCGATCCCTCATCCTTTAGAATTGTAGATAGGTAAATATGCAGACATAGGAAAAATTTATGAGTGGGATTGTCTCTGGGACCCCTGTCACCCTGTCGGACAGAGAATTGCAAGTGGTAGAGTTAGTAGCGGCGGGATTGACTAATGAGAAAATTGCCGAAAAGTTAGAGATTAGCAAGCGTACAGTTGACAACCACATTAGCAATATCTTGAACAAGACACGCGCTGACAATCGAGTTACGCTTGTACGCTGGGCGTTGCAGTGGGGAAAGGTATGTTTGGATAATATTAACTGCTGCCCTTTACCGCGGCCGATCGATAAAGAAGTATCTTAAGTAGGGATTCTGGTTGGGGACAGGCAAAGAAATGATGCAAACGGCACAAGAAAAACAACTCCGCTATCAAATTCAAAGCCCTGGATTGCCGCTGGCGGTATATCGCGAAGTCGCGATCCATTTGCGTCAAGTTGAAGGGGTGCAAACCGGTTTAATTCCGCAGCAGTCGCAGCGGTTTGATTACGGCGACAGCCAAGTTGGGGGTTTGTGGATACAGTATCCTGAAGGGTTCGATTTGGCAGGTCGCGAGCGAGTCGATCGCATTTTGGCTTATTATGGCGATCGTTATGGAGTTTGGGAATTATTAAGTCATTAGTTATGGGGAATTGTTAGCTGTTGACTGTTGACTGTTAACTGTTAACTGTTAACTAATAACTACTGACTAATGATTAAGGACTGCGGACTAATGACTAAGGACTAATGACTAACAAAATGAGTGCAATTAAAACTTTACCGGGAACGCGGGATATTTTGCCCGCTGAAATTCAATATTGGCAAAATATAGAAGAAGTCGCTAGAACAATTTTGAAAAAAGCGGCTTATCGAGAAATTCGGACGCCAATTTTTGAACAGACATCTTTATTTGAACGCGGCATCGGCGAAGCTACCGATGTTGTGGGTAAGGAAATGTACACTTTTAAAGATAAGGGCGATCGATCGACTACTTTGCGTCCAGAAGGCACCGCCGGAGTAGTGCGAGCTTTTATTCAAAACAGTTTGTACGCAGCAGGAGACGTGCAGCGTCTGTGGTATGCGGGGCCGATGTTTCGTTACGAACGCGCGCAAGAAGGAAGACAGCGACAGTTTAATCAAATTGGGGTGGAAGTCTTGGGGAGTGCGAATCCTCGTGCGGATGTCGAGGTAATTGCGATCGCCTGCGATATCCTGCAAACTCTCGGTTTAAAAAATTTGCGACTAGATATTAACTCTGTCGGAAACAAGGAAGACAGAAAAAATTATCGCCAAGCATTAATCGATTATTTTACACCGCACAAAGACGAATTAGACGCCGATTCCCAAGACCGGTTGAATCGCAATCCGCTGCGGATTTTGGACAGCAAAAATCAGCGCACTCAAGAAATTGTAGCTGGTGCGCCGAGTATTTTGGACTATTTGGGAGAAGAATCGCGATCGCACTTCGAGCAAGTGCAGCAAATGCTCAAAAACTTAGGAATTAGCTATCAGTTAAATCCCAGATTAGTGCGCGGTTTAGATTACTATACCTACACCGCATTTGAAATTATCTCCGACGATTTGGGAGCGCAAGCAACAGTTTGCGGAGGCGGCCGCTACGACGGTTTAGTCAAGGAATTGGGCGGCCCAGATACGGCGGCAGTCGGTTGGGCAATGGGTATCGAAAGGTTGATTATCCTGCTGCAAAAGTTGCAACCTTTGCCCGCGCCGAAGTTAGATTTCTATTTGGTATCCAGGGGGGAAAAAGCCGAACAGCAATCGGTATTGTTAGCTCAAAAATTGCGAACTGCCGGGTTTAGTGTAGAGATAGATTTGAGCGGTAGTGCTTTCGGGAAACAGTTTAAGAGAGCCGACAGAAGCGGTGCAGTTGCCTGTTTAGTTTTGGGAGATGCGGAAGCTGAAAACGAGACGGTACAATTGAAGTGGTTGGCGAGTGGTGAACAAAGTGCGATCGGGCAATCAGAACTACTAGCAATGACCAGCGAACTACAGCAGAAAATTAACAACCCTTAGAACTCTCGGTTTTAGCCCAGTCTCGATCCCCCTAAATCCCCCTTCTTAAAAGGGGGACTTTGAATTCCAATCCTCTCGTTACCAGGCTCTGCCCGGTAACGCATATCCAGAGGCTCTGCCTCGTCATTAAGCCATTAACATTAATCCCAAAAACCAAGAGATATAATTTAAACATTAAAACATTTAACCTCTGATAAACTATGTCTGTAGCAACTAAAAATTATAAAACACAACTCACAATCACCTGGCCGCTACTACCAGAAGATTTCCAACTACCAGACGACCCCGTGGAAGACGAAAGTCAACCATTGTTAGCTGCGGCTTTGCGCCAGCCGCTAACAGGATTTCCTGAATTAATGCAGGATGCCTTAATTGTTTCCAACTTTGCCCTTTGTGCCGGAATTAGTTTTCCAGCATCCACCCGCGACGAACAGCGTATTATCTGCAAAGCACCAGATTGGATGTACGTGAAACCCGTCAATCCAAAAAATGTCTCGCAAGTCCGCCGCAGCTACACCCCGCACACAGAAGGAACCATCCCCCAAATCGTGATGGAATTTCTTTCAGAAACCTATGGAGAAGAATACTCTGTAGAGTTTACATCGCGGGTGGGAAAGTGGTATTTTTACGAGCAAGTAATCAAAGTACCCCGATACGTCATATTCCGAGCGAAAACAGCTCATTTAGAAGTTTACGCTTTAGAATCACAGCACTACAACTTGCAAAAAGCAGATGAAAACGGACGTTATTGGATACCGGGATTAGACTTATTTTTAGGTATTTGGGAAGGAACGCACGAAGGGAGAACAGGCTGTTGGTTGAGGTGGTGGGATGCAGAAGGCGAGTTGTTGCTGTGGTCGGAAGAAAGAGCCGATCGCGAACGCCTCCGCGCTGAAAGATTGGCCGAAAAATTGCGTCAAGCGGGAATCGAATTAGATGACGAAGAGTGAAATATAAATTGATTAGTCGAATACCATAATGTTTTGGTATAATTAATATCTTGGGGTTCAGGCATCCAGCCCGCCCTTGTCCTAATGCGAACTAATATGTTAATCGAACGTCTCAAGCCGATCGCCTGGAAAACCAAACCGCAACTGATATCATTGTTTTCAGGTTGTGGCGGTATGGACTTGCCATTCCACAAAGCGGGGTTTGAAGTAGTTTGGGCGATCGACTCCAATAAATACGCCTGCAAAACTTTCAGCAGAAACATTGCTGATGTCATCGTCAACGACAGCATAGAAAATATAGACATTGCACAAGTGCCCGCAGCAGAAATATGTATAGGAGGGTTTCCTTGTCAAGACTTTTCCATGATTTGGAAACGTCCCGGCCTGGAAGGAACCAGAGGCAATTTATATACATATTTTCTGGATTTTGTCAACAAAAAACAGCCCAAAGCTTTTGTAGCAGAAAATGTCAAAGGTTTATTAAGTGCGAATAATTATCAAGCAATAAAACAAATAATCTCCGACTTTGAAAGTATCGCACCGGGCTACTTAGTTAAACCTAAACTCTACAACTTTGCGGATTACGGAGTTCCCCAATTTCGCCAAAGAGTGTTATTAGTTGGCATTCGGATGGATACAGAATTTAATTTTGTGCATCCTCAGCCCAAATACGGACAAAATCGTAAATATCCTTATCGCACAGCAGGTGAAGCACTCAAAAATGTGGAAAAAGTGAAATATAATCAGGAACATCAGAAAATTCAGCCTCGAACCATTGAAATTTTGAGTCTAATTAACCCCGGAGGGAATTTTACTGATATTCCTAAGGATAGTCCATACTATGTAAAAGGCATGATCAGTCACGTTTATCGGCGAATTCATCCAGATAAACCCTGTGCTACAATTATTGCTGGTGGTGGTGGTGGTACTTGGGGATATCATTATCCCGAACCGCGTTCATTGACAAATCGTGAAAGAGCTAGGTTGCAAACATTTCCCGATGATTTTGTTTTTGAAGGTTCTATTACTGAAGTAAGAAGACAAATTGGCAATGCAGTTCCGCCAGATGGAATAGTTGACGTTGTTGAATCTCTGATTCCGCTATTTAAAGGGAATTATCCGAAAGTAGATTTATACAAATTAAATCAAAAGTTGCAAATGATGTCAATTAAGGAACGATTAGAACACGCAGAATCAGAAGCTTCTGAACAGCAATTACAGTTGACAGTTACTGTTTAGTCAAGTGAGGTAACTTAATGTCGATACCTACCATAACTCCAGAAACTCCCTATGTGGACATATCTTTATCAAGAGTAGGGCGACAACGGAAATCAAATCTCAATACTTTTTTTGGCAAAGGGCGACAGAATAAATCTACTGGTAAAGTTATCCCAAGAGATTGGTACGAAGTTGAACTTATTGTGGATAAAAAAACAAGTGATAATCCTATTTACCCAAAAGGTGATTTTATCGCTCATACAGATGATGGTTTAACATTTGCCTGCCAAACTCAGGGAGCAAATTATAAAAACTTTAGATCCAAAGATGATTTAACAATTTTAGGACGTTGGATTAAAGGCAAGCTAGAAAAAAGTGGTGTCTTGAAACAATTTGAACCGGTTACTATCCAGACAATTAAAGCCTATGGTAGAGACTATATCCGTCTGTATAAATTATCTAATTCTGAATACTACCTAGAATTTGATTTATCTATTCACCATAAGAGGCATAACAGGCTGAAAGAACTTCACCTAAAATGGGTGGGAACAGCTCCAGAATTTGATGTTCACTTCGCCAAAAGACTCAACTTGTTTACTGGAGACAATGGTCTTGGTAAAACTTTTTTACTAGATATTGCTTGGTGGGGACTAACTGGAAACTGGGTTGGTCAACCTGCTTGGCCTCAACAGATAGAGGGAAAAACACCGGAAGAAACACCAGAAATTACCTATATGTTGAGTTCTCAGACAGATTCTGAGGAATATCGTAGCCTTTTTAGTTTTTTCGATCAGCAATGGCTGAATCTGCGAATACCTCCCTTTTTAAGAAGCTTGATTGTTTATGTCCGTGTTGATGGTGGATTTTCAGTTTTTGACCCGGTTCGTCAACAGTCCAGTATCTATAACTTTACTTCCGATCATCTTTGGAATGGGTTAAGAACCGATAATAAAGTTCTATGTAATGGTTTAATTCACGATTGGGTCAATTGGCAACGACAGCGAGAAGAGTCTACCTTTGAAATATTTTCTTCTGTGATTCGACAACTTTCTCCCCATGCAGATGAATGGATGGAACCGGGAAAGCCAATACGGGTTTCTGTAGAAGATACTCGTGATATTCCTACCCTGGATTTCCCTTATGGAAATGTGCCGATCATCTACACATCAGCAGGAATAAAACGAATTTTAGGACTTGCTTACTTACTAATGTGGACTTGGTATGAACATACACAAGCATCTAAATTGCGGCAGCAAGAACCTATCGATCAAATAGTCTTTTTAATAGACGAGGTTGAAGCTCACTTACATCCAGCTTGGCAACGATCGATTCTTCCTGCGATATTAGAAGTAGTTAAAAGTCTTAAAAATGAAATGCAAGTTCAGTTAATAGCAACTACTCATTCTCCTCTTGTACTTGCCTCAATTGAGCCTGAATTTGATGAGGAGCAAGATAAGTTATTTTTGTTTGAGTTACAAGGTAAAGATGTAACTCTTAATGAAGTTCCTTGGACAAAACATGGGGATGCTGTTGGGTGGCTAACTTCAGATATTTTTGGGTTAAAACAGGCTCGTTCCCGCGAAGCAGAAATAGCGATTGAGGCTGCGTATACTTTCATGCGAGGAGAAAGCATGGAAACTTTTCCTGAATACCTCAGAACTAAGGAGCAAATTCATCAGGAACTCCTGGGAGTTTTACCAGAACACGATCGCTTCTGGCCTCGATGGATTGTGAGCACCGAGGTAGAGTAAAGATGATGCGATTTATTCCGCCACCGGAACCAGCAGATTTTGAGCAACAGGTGCGAAAAGCAGGCAATAATTGGTTAGTTAAAAATCCTACTAAAGAACCAAAAGATTTTTGGTCTTCCTTCAAACCTCAATTAGCTAAAGAGTTCCAAAATCTTTGTGGCTATGCGGTGATGTACATACCGAGTCGGATGGGTACTGTCGATCATTATTTGAGTAAAAGTAAAGCAGAAAACCGCCATTTAATTTATGAATGGAAAAACTATCGCTATACTTTGCAACGGGTAAATAGCTGCAAAGGAACTTACGATAGACAAATTCTCGATCCGTTTGAAGTAGAAGATAATTGGTTTGAGATTATCCTACCTTCTTGTCAGTTGGTTTTGACTGAGGCGATTCCTTCCCACGAGCGCGATCGAGCCGAATTTACCCTCAAAAAGTTACAGCTTCAGAATAGTGAATGGGTGATAGAACAACGTCAGGAGTGGTATCGGATGTATCTAGAGAACGAACTTAATTTAGAAGGGTTAGAAAAGAAAGCGCCTTTAATCGCTCATGCGGTTAGAAAAGAGCTTAATTAGTTAATAATCAATCTAAAATAATCAATCAGGCACCCTCAAACCCTTCAAAATTCTCCCCTTTTCCTCCTCCCTCAACCCTTTACACTGCACCAAAACCCCAAAACCCCCCAAACCCATCGGATCGATCAACTGATGCAAAGCTTCCCGGCGCTGCAAAAACGTTGCCACATCCAATACTTCCGCATCATTTGTTGATAGAGAAGCAATACGATCGCCCAAACCCAACGCCATCAAAAACAATGCCTGCTGAGTAAACCCTACCACCTCCAAACCGCACAATTCACCCTGCTTTTCTAACGCCGTAAAATTAACATGAGCCGTTAAATCCTGCCGCCCCACATTAATATAAGGATTGCTGTGATATCGGTGGCGATAATAACACTGTAGCGTCCCCTCCCTGCGCCTCGGATTGTAATACCGGTGCGCCGGATAGCCATAATCAATAGTTAACAAATATCCCCGCTGCAACTTTTGAGCAACTGTACTCATCCAGTCCAAAGCCGCCAAATTCACCTCACTGCGATAACCATCCCCGTAAACACTCGCCGACAAATCGATGCTTACAAAATCCAAATATTCGGCAATTTTAGGCGTGGAAACTTCGCCAATTACTTCAACAAAAATTATCTCTTCTTGTTCATTTTTTTTTGTTTCTGCGGCAACGTAAATCTCCCTAAGTTGCCCTTCTTCCAGAATGAATTGATGTACGGGCAAAGCATCGACTAACTCATTAGAAAAGAAACAACCGACAATTGAATTATTAACTATCTCATCCCAATTACACCACTTAACACACTTGGTATCGGCTAATCTTTGCCGCTGTTCCGCTTCGAGTACAGGGGAAACTTCAACAATAATGTATTCTAAAACATGAAATAAATCGGGATATTGTATTTGCAGATATTGCAGCACATTAGCTGCAAAAGTTCCCCGCCCAGCGCCCATTTCTACGATCGCGAAATTGAAAGGGCGATCGAGAAATTCCCACATTTCCACAAATTGCTCCGCCAAAACCTCCGCAAAATCAGCACCCCAATGAGACGACGTGATAAAATCGCCTTGTTTGCCGATCGACGGGCGATCGCTATTATAATATCCGTGCTGCGGATGATATAATGCCAAATCCATATATTCAGCAAAAGTAATACGCTGCTGCGGAGTTGCCGCAATTCTTTCGCGGATTAAATTGCAGAGTTCCGAGTTGCTGTCATTGATATCTGATTGCTGAACATTCATAATTTATCGAATCAAAGTTGATGTTATTTCATTTGTGAAGGAGAGATTTTTTTTTTATTAACCGCAGAGGGCGCAGAGGGCACAGAGGAAGAGAGAAGAGAGAAATAAGGTACATTTTAGCGACGTTAATAGCAATATTAATCGATATCCATCCGCGTTTATCCGCGTTTATCTGCAGTTCAAAAAAAATCAACCCGGTTCCATAAAAAAACCGGGTTAAATTCTCAGATAAAAACCGACAAAACCTACCTATCAACCGAGCCCATAATAATGTCGATACTCCCCAAAATCGCCACCAAATCCGCAATCTTCACGCCCCGAACAATGTGAGGCAAAATCTGCAAATTATTAAAATCCCCAGTCCGAATCTTCCAGCGCCAAGGAAACACATTATCATCCCCGATAATATAAATCCCCAACTCACCCTTGCCACTTTCAACGCGGACATAATGTTCGCCCTTGGGAATCTTAAAAGTGGGCGCTACTTTTTTGCCAATAAACTGATAGTCAAAACCATTCCATTCAGATTTGGGCCCGCTTTCGAGTCGCTTCGCTTCCAAATTCTCGTAAGAGCCACCGGGGAGTCCTTTCAAGGCTTGATAGAGAATCTTAACCGACTCGCGCATCTCCCGAACCCGCACCAAATACCGGGCCAAACAATCGCCAGCAGCTTCGGTACAAACTTCCCAGTCGAAGTCGTCGTAACATTCATAATGGTCAACTTTCCGCAAATCCCACTTAACGCCGGAAGCGCGCAACATGGGGCCGGAAAGTCCCCAGTTAATCGCTTCTTCGCGAGAAATAGTACCCAGGCCTTCTATCCGGCGGCGGAAAATTGGATTGTTGGTAATTAAACGTTCGTACTCGTCAATTTTGGGAACGAAATAATCGCAGAAATCGTGGCACTTATCTACCCAACCGTAGGGCAAATCTGCGGCGACTCCGCCTATGCGGAAATAGTTATTATTCACCATGCGATAACCTGTAGCAGCTTCCCACAAGTCAAGAATTGGTTCGCGATCGCGCATAGTATAGAAAAAAGGAGTTTGCGCCCCCACGTCCGCCAAAAACGGCCCCAACCACAACAAATGGTTAGCAATCCGGTTCAACTCCAGCATGATTACCCGAATGTAACTCGCCCGTTTGGGGACAGCAATATTCGCCAACTTTTCCGGCGCATTTACTGTCACCGCTTCGTTAAACATCCCCTCGGCATAGTCCCAGCGGCTCACGTAGGGCACGTACATCACGTTGGTGCGATTTTCGGCGATTTTTTCCATCCCGCGGTGCAGATAGCCCAAAACCGGCTCGCAGTCAACTACGTCTTCCCCGTCTAGGGTGACGATTAGCCGGAGTACCCCGTGCATGGATGGGTGGTGCGGCCCCATGTTGAGCACCATCGGTTCGGTTCTCGTCTCAATTCTTGACATAATTAAATGAATTAATGATTACTAGCTATTGTTGATTTTTGTTTGGCTTTTATGATTATGAAGGATATCGAGCTCTCTGAGAAGGAGACCCTTGGATCAGATGTCAGTATTGACACCTATCACGTTCCTGTCTTGGGTCAAGAATTAATTGCGGGTTTGGCTGTGCGTCCAGGCGGCCACTATTTGGACGCGACGCTTGGGGGCGGCGGACACACGAGTTTGATTTTAGCGGCGGCGGCCGATGTTACAGTGGTGGCGATCGACCGCGATGAACAAGCCATCCGTTTTTGCCAAGCCCGATTTGCCAACTCGCCCGTTGAGTTTTGGCACGGCAACTTTGCTGAATATCAGTCCTCAGAGGCCGAATTTGATGGTATCATAGCAGACTTGGGCGTCAGCTCTGCTCAGTTCGATACACCGGAACGAGGATTTAGTTTTCGCCACCCAGCTCAACTAGATATGCGTATGAACCAGCAGCAATCTTTGACAGCAGAAGAGATTATCAATCACTGGGAAGAAGTTAAACTAGCAGATATTATTTACCAGTACGGCGAGGAGCGACTGTCGCGGCGCATCGCAAGGCGGATTGTGCAAGGGCGTCCTTTTCAAACTACAACAGAACTTGCAGGGGCGATCGCCTCCAGCTTCCCCCCCAAGCAGCGCAACGGCAGAATCCATCCGGCCACCCGCACTTTCCAAGCTTTAAGGATAGCCGTCAACTCGGAACTATCATCTTTAGAAACTTTCCTCAACCAAGCCCCACGGTGGTTAAAACCCGGTGGGAGAATCGGAATCATTACATTTCACAGCCTGGAAGACCGACCGGTCAAGCACCAACTCAGAGGAACACCCAGTTTGCAGGTACTGACAAAAAAGCCGATCGGGCCGCAATCCGAAGAAGTCGCTAGAAATCCCCGCTCTCGTTCTGCTAAGCTCAGACTAGCAGAAAGAATAACTTGATTCGGCAGTAGTAATATGCTTGCTGCAAAAAGTTCAGAGATTAGGGAGACTTGCATGCAGCAATCAAGTACGATTCGGCAAAGATGTAGGGAATAGCGCCAACAACCCACCACTAACCCTTCGGGTACCGTGGGGCTTGAAATACAGCCGGTGTTGACCAGACTTAGGTAGCAATACCTGCCTTAGTAGTAAGTGTTAAAATTCACACCGAGGACAGTGCCCAGCTAGTTAAGAACTCTGCAATCAGAGCATTAATTAGCCGTTTTGAATGCTGGTGTGTTTAGAAAAGTACCGACTGCTAACCAGGTCATTGCTCGTATCACAGCGTGAAAGCTGACTCGGGAATTTTCCCTATTGAAGCGGCCTACCGAGGCGGGTTACAGTATCGAAAGCCTCTCATCTGTTGTGCGAACCGATGGTGCGAAAGGAATGCTCACCTTGAGGTAAAACGGGTTTCTTTAACTCAACTTGACGTAACTGATATGTTGCATATATCCAGCCCCCCTTTTCCTCCCGCCACCTTGCTGATTACAGCTATGGTGGGGGTTTTCAAGGGGGAAGAAAGATGAGTCGGGGAGATGGAAGCAAGCTGAAACTGATGGTAGTCGATGACGAACCCGACAACTTGGATTTATTGTACCGGACCTTTCGACGCGACTTTCAGGTTTACAAAGCAGATAGCGCCCTCAGCGCTCTGGAAGTTCTAGACGAACAGGGTGAGATGGCGGTGATTATATCTGACCAGCGGATGCCAGAAATGAATGGCACCGAGTTTTTGGGGAAAACAGTCGAGCGATTTCCCGATACGATTCGGATTCTGCTAACGGGATACACCGATGTTGAAGATTTGGTTGAGGCCATCAACTCAGGTCAAGTTTTCAAATACATCACCAAACCGTGGAATCCAGAAGAACTCAAATTGGTGATCAATCAAGCCTCAGACACTTACAAATACTACAAGCAGCGCAGCGTTGCATTGCGCCGCGCTTTACGCAAGGAATCTCTGTTCAATGAGGTAATGAGCGTGATTCGCGGGTCGCTAGATTACTCTAGTATGGTACAAACTATTGTTCAAACCGTAGGTCAAACTTTTGAGGCCAACTATTGTATGCTGCGGCCGGTAGAGACCGATCGACTATTGCCGAGTACCTTCCCTTACCAATCCCAAACCTCTGAAGCCAGTAGCTTTTCTTTTGATGAAAATTTGCTGGTTCAAGCCGTAGCCACCCGCCAAACTCAAGTGAACCCAAACAGTGGGGGGGATGGTAACTCGGTTGAGATTGCTGTGCCCCTGACTTACCAGCAAGAATTGCTGGCGGTACTGGCTTTGTGCCAGATTGGCGGCGCTAACCCTTGGTCGGCAGAAGATATAGAGTTAATAGAAGGTGTAGCAGCTCAAGCTGCTCTGGCCCTGTCTCAAGCTAAGCTCTACCAGCGCACTCTGGATTTAGCCAAGCAGATGCAAAACGAGTTGGAAGTGGCTCGCCAAATCCAAACAAACTTGTTGCGCCAAAGTTGGCCGGATTTTGAAACTGTCAGGGTGCAAGCTTGCTGCTATCCCGCGCGGGAAGTTGGCGGCGACTTTTTTGAAGTCTACGTCCACTCTCAGGGGGATATTTGGATAGCGGTGGGAGATGTTTCGGGTAAGGGAGTTCCGGCTGCTCTATTTATGGCCAGCGCGATTTCGGTGATGCGGCGGGAACTTTCCCAAGAAGTTTCTCCAGAACCCGATCAAGTTATGCAGAACATGAATAGCACTATGTCTGACGACCTGATCGGCAACAACCATTTTATTACAATGGTTGTAGCTCGTTACACTCCGTCAACGGGACACCTCGCGTTTGCTAATGCCGGTCACATTTACCCCATCGTTTGGTCTCACTCGGAGGTGAAAGCTCAAGCCGCTAGCGGTAAAACGCCAGTCGAGCCGAATTTCCTGAAAGCTCGTGGCATTCCCTTGGGGATACTGCCAGTTTGGAGGGGCAAAGCGGGTGCGATCGAATTAAAGTCAGGAGATGTATTTCTGCTGACGAGTGACGGGATTACTGAAGCTAGCGTGACTACTGAAGCGGTCGCAGGGGGTGTACCAACCCGTTCTATGCTACAACAAGAAGGGCTTTGGCAACTTTTGATTCAGGAACCTGGTTCTTTCAACTTGGACAATTTGTTGGCTCACATCCGAGCTGACAATCCCGTTCAGGAAGACGACCAAACCATACTCTCTCTGGAGGTTCTTTGAATCTGTCAGCGACTCCCGACGCATCGTCGGGGGTGAGAGCCGAAAAAACTTAAGCTCTGCTTGTTGACGGCTCATAGAGTAGTCCTGCAAAGGACGGCGTTATCGTCAACAGTAAAAAACCACAGTAAAAAACCTAGCCGGCGATGGCGCAGCTAGTTTCCTGAATCGCTTTCCTGGGGGATTAAATACCTGTAAAGGGTTAAGGTAGAAGGCATTCGTCAGAAAAAACCAACGCTTAAAAGCAAAGGATTGAAACACAGATTTTTTATACCTCCCTGCTTGCAGTCTCGGTATAATTATCAATAGTTAATGGGCTTTATACCCATAACTAAAGTTTTCAACGATACTCTTAACTTCTGCCTTCTACCGAATGACGAATGCCTGATTTTTAAACAGAAAAGGCTAGTATCCCCCGAGTAGCGACAAGTATTGAGGCCGAATCAATTCGGCGCGTCGTGTTTCATACCTGGTGTGAAGACACAGGGTTTTCAAACTTACGGGATTTTTTTATGAATACTGAGCTTCATGTGCCAAGCGACTTGCGGTTTTTAACAATTGTTGAAAATTGGTTGCTGAGCAGTTTGGAAGTAGAGCTAGGAGAGCACGTCGATTGGCCGCGTCAGTCGAATCGTTTGCGCTTGGTGTTAGCAGAAGCCTATTCTAACGTGATCCGCCATGCTCACAAAGATCAACCCAATTTGCCCGTGTTAATTCGCTTGAATTTAAAAAATAGGGATATTGGTTTAGAAATTTGGGATTACGGTAAAGGTTACGAAATGGATACTTACAATCCCCCGAGGCCGGAAGCTAAACAGGAAAGCGGCTACGGCTGGCTGATTATGAGCAGACTTATGGATCGGGTGGACTACACTTTGCAAATAGACGGTCGCAACTGTCTAAAGTTGGAAGCGAGTTTGCCGGAAAAATCTTAATTAGTCGTTAGTCATTAGTCATAAGTGATTAGTGATTGACAATGCACTTTTTGACTCGTTTTGGCTGTCTGTCGCACGGTGCGGTGACAGCCAGTTTTTCGTGCAGTATCGTCCCTCTCTAAGAGACTGTAAGATTGTAGGGGTACAGTCCCGATCGCACAAATAGCCAAGAAACCGATTTTTTATACCGTTAGCGGCACTTCACCAGAGATTTGGATAAAAAACCCGGTTTCTGCCTCATTCTTGCTATAAAAAGGCACTCAACCTGTCCATTGAATGACTTTAGCCATTACGTGCGATCGACAGGTCAAACCAAAATAGACAATTTAAATGTGAAACACATTATCAAACAGCTTATTTCTTATGTGACCGCAGATTTAGCAATTCTTGGGGAGAAGCTAACAGTTTGACCGTGACAGAAAGGATTTTTTCGTCAGAATTGAGCAAGAACAGCCATCCGACATTAACACCAAATGCGGAAGTTTGCACCCGGCCGCTGACCTGAAGTTCCACATTGCCATCTTCTAAAATTTGGCTGACACCTTTCTGGGGTTCTAGCTGCATTCCTCGCGCTTCGGTTTTTAGATAAGTAGCGATCGAGATGCTGCCGATAATTGGCTCTTCAAACGGCGCGTGCAGAACCCCGTCATCAGCAAACAAATTAGCCGTCGCGTCAAAATCGCCCGCGTTTAAAGTTTCAAAATATCCCACTACCGTTGGGTTTGTGATGCCTGCAATTTTTATAGAGTTAGTTATAATAGGTGGAGTTGTTGCGGTCATAAAAGAAGTGATTTAAGATGAATGAGTATACTGTAATCATTCTCTTTGTCGCAGCAAATCCCTCAAAAGATATAAGTAGGGGTAGGAAAATAATTCTCCGAAAAAAGGAGGAACCGGAGAGGGTCGATCGCAGCTTTCAGAGCGATCGACCAAAATCAATACTACTTTCAAAAAATACAAGTGTAGCCAAGCTGCAAACCCTGATACCATCAGTCATTTTCCATCCTTAAATTCTTGAATCTAAAATTTAAAATCTAAAATCTAAAATGCTATAAACCCAGACACCTAATGGCATCTGGGTTTCTGGGCAAGCCTGTTTGACTGACCGAACCAGAATATTCTATTTGCGCATCAAATTGAGCAATTCCTTAGGAGATGCCAACAAGTCGATCGCCACAAAGAAAATTTGACCTTGGGGATCGAGCAAAAACCGCCACGCAATGTTCATTCCCACATTCGATCCGAACCAGGGAGTTTCGACTTTGCCCGTGACTTTCACTTGGCGGTAGCCATCTTCGGCAGGTTCAGATACGCCTTGCTGTGGCATCATTTTCAGTCCGATGCACTCTTCCCGCATATAGTTGAGGATAGCTTCGCGACCAACGATCGGCTTTTGGAAAGGCGGTTGCAGGGCACCTTCTTCAGCAAATAAACCGACGGCTGGGGTGAAGTCGAAGGCGTTCATGTAGTCGATGTAGCTGAGCACAGTCTGCTCGGTGATACCTTCAATCTGTGTTTTCACCCGCTCTTCTGGAGCGGTGGGAGTGCTGCGGGGGGCTGAGCGTTTGCCGTACTCTTGGTTAAAAGCAGGGTCGTAGCCCATGTTAACTACGGTATTCCGAAGTACGGTAATTTGCTGACCTGGATCTAGTTTCTTGATGGTTTCAAGGACTTGGGTGGCTTCGGGAGACATTTGATAGCCAGCGGGGATCGGAGCGACAAGGCCCTGTTTCATCAACTGTCCCAACTCGTACCAGAAACCGAGTTTGGTATTGACGCGCAAAGAAGTGTAAATCCGACCTATGGTGGTGTCGGCGTTGCTGGCGAGGTCAAACATGGTTTTGCTTTGAGCAGCCGGCGACATTTGCTTGATTTCGGTCAGTATGCCTTCGACAAGCGCCATGCTGGCTACTCCCGGTGCTGCTGCGGTGATGGAAACGCCCATTTCGGTGTAGGCATACCAGAGCAGTGCGAGTTGGTCTTCAACGCTGAGTTTGTAGAACGCTTCCGTGGTAGCCGGAACAACGCTAGCAATCTCGGTGTTCGAGAAAATAGATTGAGCTGATTGAATACTAACTGCCATGTGTATGCTGTGGGATTTGTGGTTTTAGTGAGGTACTTGAGTTAGGAAACGTCAAGCTCCCTTGATTAAAATTATGTAACGTTTTGTTAATTTTTGCAAATATAAATTACATATGACTGAGTTACAAAACTATAATCAATGGTTTGGTAAATTGCGATCGCCGTCACTAGACTGTGCCCCGAATTAGTTTATCTAGGAAACCGATCATTAAAATCGCTTTGCATATCATATAAAATCAAAATAGTCAATACAAAAGGTAAATATTTGCCTGGTGTCAAATGAAAGCGCCAATTAACAGCATTTTGGTTAAGCAAAAAGCCCTTGAGTTGGGATTTCACAAAGTCGGGATAGCCTCAAAAGACGCGGATTTCGATCTAGAAAAACAACGATTGCAGGCTTGGCTGGATAAGGGTTATCAGGCGGATATGGCCTGGATGGCAAACCCGAAACGGCAGGATATTCAATTGGTGATGCCAGAGGTGCAGTCATTAATATGTGTCGCCATCAACTACTACACGCCCCACCAACGCCCCGAAAATCCCCTGTGGGAGGGGGGGGACGATGCAGCGGTCGAATATGCTAAAATCTCTCGCTACGGTTGGGGGCGGGATTACCACAAAATTTTGCACAAAAAACTGAAAATTTTGGCAAATTGGCTGCGATCGCAAGGCGAGGGAATTGAAGCGCGGTATTATGCTGATACCGGGCCAGTTCAGGATAAAATGTGGGCGCAGCGTGCCGGGATTGGTTGGATTGCTAAAAATGGTAATGTAATTTCGCGCGAATACGGTTCTTGGGTGTTTTTGGGCGAAATCTTGACTAATTTGGAGTTAGCGTCGGATGAGTCTCATACGGAACATTGCGGTACTTGTACTCGCTGCATTAAGGCGTGTCCGACGGGAGCAATTACTGAGCCTTTTGTGGTGAATGCCGATCGATGTATAGCTTATCACACGATCGAGAATCGAGCCGAAAAATTGCCCGACGAAATTGCATCTAATTTACAAGGTTGGGTAGCAGGTTGCGACATTTGTCAGGATGTTTGTCCTTGGAATCAGCGATTTGCGAAACCAACTGATGTGGCAGAGTTTGAGCCTTATCCTGAAAATATAGCACCGACACTTGCAGAATTAGCCGACATTTCCGACGAGGAATGGAACCGCAGATTTACCGCTTCGGCGCTGCGGCGTATTAAACCCGAAATGCTGCGGCGAAATGCTAAAGCCAATCAAATTAACGATTAAAAGTTGAGATGTTCGCGCTCAGGGTGCTGAGGTGGCACCTTACCCTATAGATAATAACCCTAGGGTATGTACGGAGCGCCAAGAGCCAATACATTATGTAGTAAGTCCATCGATTGCGCGATTTTAGATTAAAGAATTGAAGCATTGACCCCACGGATAAATTCGGGGGGCAGGTTTCATAGGATACAGGTTTTTTATTTCTGGACGGATGAATCCGGGGGCTTGTATCCTGGATGCTTTCGGTCATTCCCCATCTAAAATCTAAAATCTAAAATCTAAAATTGTATGATCCCCCGTTCCTTATTTGCTATTGTCCAATGACCAAAGTAATTATTTTTGATTTTGACGGTACTTTAGCAGATACAATCGATATTCTTCTGAGCATCACCAACCGTTTGTCAGTAGAATTAGGCTTTAAGTCTGCGACCAAAGAGCAAATCGCTCAACTGAGCAATTTAACTTCTTGGCAACTCCTTCAGTATTCTGGCATTTCTATCTTCAAATTCCCGCTGTTGATTAGAAGGTTGAAAGCAGAGTTACGCAGCGAAATTCCCAATATTCAATTATTTCCGGGAATTAAAGAAGTTTTACTCGATTTAAAAAAAGTGGGATTTCAACTCGGCATTATCACCTCTAATTCCAGAGAAAACGTCTTGGCATCGCTGGCAAAAAACGGTTTGCAAGACACTTTCACGTTTATTTACTCTGGTTCAACTTTTGGCAAACATAAAGTTATTAATAGATGGCTAAAAAGAGAGAATATAAATGCTAAAGAAGTCGTTTATGTGGGAGATGAGATTCGAGATATAGACGCTGCTAGAAAAACGGGAATTAAGATAATGGCTGTAGGTTGGGGTTTTAATTCTCAGGAGGCTTTGGCTGCACACAATCCCGATTTTTTGATTAAACGCCCCCAGGAATTGATAGAGATTATGAGTAATTTGCGGGAACTGTAAACTGACCTTGCAAAAAGTAAGACTCGTCGGTTGAAATCTATTCTAAACAAACTCTCGTTCCACCAGAGAGGGACTAAAGAATAAAAGGGGTATTAAAGCCTGATTTGTGATCGACCATATTCCCTAGTATCATCTCTGCGAGTAAATTATGTTAATCTCCTTCGCCCCGTTTCAGTGCTGCTAAAACTGCTTGCTGGCTAACTGCTTGGTAGATTTTGCTAAAATGCTGCTTGAGAACGTCTGATGCGGGGGAGGATTTGCTAGCGGTTCCTTTTCCGTCGGTTGCGAGGGGAATTGGCCCTAAGATATCTAATACTGTTTCGCTGCTGGGCGGCGGTACAATCACGACTAAAGATGATTCTAGCTGGTGATTGTATTCCCAAAAGCGATCGACCGTTGGCAATTTAGCATTCGCAGTGGGGGCATTTTCGCCGGAGTTGAGTTGGGAATTTTCCTCTCCTTGCGTACCTCGTCTTTGACGGAGTGCTGTCAAGATTTGCTCTTTGGTTCTCCCCCGCAATTGAAAGAGTACAAAGGGGTCTTCGCTGAAGCGATCGCCCAATAAGTAGTATACTGCACTGATGTGTTTGCAAGGGTTTTGCGGGTCAGGACAGCTACAGCGCGATCGAATATCAGATAAACTTAACGGAAATAGCGTTTTGCCCGCGGCTGCAAATACATCTTCAATATTGTGCGGCATTTCTCCTGCTAGTAATTTAGCTGAAAAAACAGCTCTTTGCGACATATTTTCAATCACATAATCCCAATCTTCATCAGTCAATGTATCGAGTCCTAAAGAAACTTGATATGGTTTGGGATCGGTTCCTTGAACTATGGCAATTACTTCTTGATTGGGAAATTTAATGCTGAGAACTTTACCTTCCCGCGCGTACTGCCAGCCACGTTCTAAGCGCTTTTTGAAGCGGTAAGTATTGATTAAATCTAACCACTGTTGTGTCCACCATTCTCTATCAATCATAAGCCCAAGGAAGAAGGAAGTTCACC
Source organism: Microcoleus sp. LAD1_D5 (assembly GCF_036702115.1). Lineage (NCBI taxonomy): Bacteria > Bacillati > Cyanobacteriota > Cyanophyceae > Oscillatoriales > Microcoleaceae > Microcoleus > Microcoleus sp. LAD1_D5. The sequence goes on from NZ_JAUBSA010000003.1 coordinate 65,917, forward strand.
AACGGATTCTGTAACGGATGTAACGGATGTAAGTCCGAAGTCCCAAGGTTTGTAGTGAGGACTTTAGTCCTCTGATTTTTGAGGACTGAAGTCCTTACTACAAGTCGAAGAAAATTAAGCACATTATTCTTCTTCGTTTTCTATGATAGCATTGCGATCGAGGATTAGTAAATTCCGAAGTTGGTCTGTATCTAACTCGGTGAGCCAGTTTTCGCCGGCGCTGACAACTTGTTCGGCTAGAGCTTTCTTACTTTCGATCATATCGTGTATTTTCTCCTCTAACGTGCCCGTGCAGACAAATTTGTGAACTTGCACATTCCGGGTTTGACCGATGCGAAATACGCGGTCAGTTGCTTGATTTTCAACTGCGGGATTCCACCATCTGTCATAGTGAAAAACGTGGGTTGCTCTGGTTAAGTTCAAACCTGTGCCGCCTGCTTTTAAAGATAAAATCATAATCGGCGGGCCTTGGGGGTCGTGCTGGAAGCGATCGATCATTTCTTCCCGCTGCTGCTGCTTAACTCCGCCGTACAAGAACAAAACTTCTCGCCCTAAATGCTGTTCTAGATGCGGTTTCAGGAGTTTTCCCCATTCGGCAAATTGAGTAAAAATTAAAGCCCGATCGCCCTCAGCGACAACCTCTTCTAACATTTCCACCAACCGCTGCAATTTCCCCGATTCCTGACTCTTAATCTCCAATTCTTTCGGCTTAGCTTCTGCTTTCACAAGAGCCGGATGGTTGCAAAGTTGCTTGAGTTTTACCAGCAAAGCCAGAATCATTCCCCGGCGCTGAATACCTTCGGCTGACTCTAATTCCGCTATTGACTCTTCGACTATTTTCTGATATAATACCGCCTGTTGAGTCGCGAGCCCACAAAATATAGTCATCTCCTGTTTTTCGGGCAAATCTTGGATGATTTCTTTATCTGTTTTCAGGCGGCGGAGGATGAAAGGCCGAACGAGCGATCGCAAAGTCTGCAATGATTCCCTGTCTCCGTATTTCTCGATCGGAATTGCAAATCGGCGCTGAAAGAAATTGCGCGGTCCCAAATATCCCGGATTCAGAAATTCTAAAATAGACCACAATTCTTGCAGCCTATTTTCCACGGGAGTGCCCGTCAGCGCAATTTTAAAAGATGCCTCGATTTGTCGCACCGATTGCGACTGCTTCGCCTCGGAATTTTTAATATTTTGGGCTTCATCTAAAACCAATCCTTGCCATTTAGTGCTTTGAATTTCCTTGGCATCGCGGAACACTAGCGAGTAACTGGTAATTATTAAATGCTTTCCCTTAATGGCCGCCGCCAAAGCTTTGCCTTTAGCGCGTTTGTCTCCGTGGTGAACTAACACTTTCAGCGTCGGGCCAAATTTCTTGACTTCGCGCTCCCAATTGCCCAGTACCGATGTCGGACAAACCAGTAATGTTGGTGATTCTAGGGCATCTTGTTCTTGTAAATGCACGAGGAAAGCAATTAGCTCGATGGTCTTCCCCAATCCCATATCGTCCGCGAGACAAGCACCCAAACCCCAGCGTTCTAAGAATGCTAACCAGCCGACTCCTAGCGCTTGATATGGTCGCAATTCTCCTCGGAAACTAGCCGGAGTTGCGATCGCATTTACCGCTTGATTATCGCTCAAAGTATTCAACAATTCCTGAAGTTGACCCGTGGCCTCAAAATTCACCACAGGCAATTTCTCTATCATCTGAGAATCGCCCGAAGCCAAACGCAAAGCATCTTCCAAAGAAAGAGTCATTTGCTCTTTGCGACTAGCAAAAAAAGTTTGAGCCGCTTTCACATCCGGCGCGCGCAACTCCACCCACTCGCCGTTAATTTCCACCAAAGGCGAATTCAACGCAATCAATCTGTCAAACTCTGCTTTAGAAATGCGCTGTCCGCCGATCGTCAATTCCCACTTAAAATTTAGCAGACTTTGCAATCCCACTCCACCCTTAGCAGGATTTAATTTCGGAGTTTCGGCTAAAATACTCAAACCCAAACGACTCGCCCAACCATCAGTCTTTGTCAAACTAGGGGGCAAAACTACGCCCAATCCGCTATCAGTAAACCGCCAAGCCACAGACTTGATAAAATTGTAAGCATCTAACGGTTTTAAAAGACAAGATTGAGGCCGCTGTGCTTGCAAACTCGGTTCAATTAACGGATAAAGTTTCGAGGCTAAACCCAAGCCGCTGAGCAAAGTTTCTTGAGGCAATTCTATTGTCCGCCCCGCATAAGCCAAACGCTCAACTGAGTTGTTCCAAACAGTTGTCGCATCTACCAAAAATTCGTTTTCATCTGCTGCTTGCAAGCAATAATTTAAATTCCAGTTGGCTTTACCAGGAGACGGCGGTATGAGTTGAAAGCAAGTGCGAAATTGACTTTGTTGAGATAATTGGTTTTGCAGCGGTGCAGTCCAAGCACTCAGCTTGGTTGCCAAGTTTTCCAATGCTGTTGTTTCTACTTGAACTATCCCAGATTCCTGCTGCAAAGCTTGCAGCCAGTCGCGCACAGGAGAAACTGCTTTGATGTCTAAAGTAGAGCTACCAGCCGATCGCACTTGACTATCTACAATACTGCTCAAAAAGCCTAACACCAATTCCTGGGCCCCCGTCGGCAAATCCACCGCTAAAGGCAATTGACTGGATTCTTCTTCCTTTTCCCCTCTTCCTTCTTCCTTCTTCCTTCTTCCGACTTCCATCGGACTGACATCCGTTACATCCGTTACATCCGTTACAAAATCCGTTGCCGAACTTCCTTCTTCCGACTTCCATCGGACTTCTTCCTTCGATTGATATGTTCGGCAAGCCGTCGGCATTTGCTTGACGAAAGTAGCGAGACGGAGTTGATCTGTAGAACTATCTAACAACGGTTGCCATTTAGCAATAGCGGAACCGTCCGACTGTTTCTCCAATCCAGGCAAAAATTTGCATCTTGCCAACAAATCCAAACTCCACCTAGCAACATGAGACCAAAAACGCAAATCTGAGCCGATAAAAGAGTCTGGTTCTGTGCTATTAAGCGGCAGTGATTGCAAGAAAACAAAAGCTGCTTGAGGGTTGAGAAAATAACCCTCGACTTGCCAGGGATAAAGGTAAATTTCCTCGGTAGGGACAGATTCGTCAAGTGCTGCGGCTGAATGCTGCGGCATCAGGGTTGCGTTCGATTCTGAGATTTGGGTGGGAAGTGCGATCGCCCGAACTTGCCTTTGAAGTGAAGAGTTTTGGGCGGGAACTTCTGCTGCGTTTTGAGTTTTGGTCGATCGCCTAGTTTTTAGCCTTTTTTCCGGTGGAGTTGCTGCGGTTTCCGGTAATTGCCAATCCAGTTTTCCCGACTGCTGCAAGGAAGTTAGGAACCTCTTCAATTCAGCTTCGGTCATTGCCAATGGATGGCGAACATTTATCGATTCAATGATGTCGATGGTTCCTATTTTTCGCCAAGTTTCTCCCCAAATAAATAAGCCACTTTTTTCGACATCAAGCAGCCAAGTGCCGTGTAAAATTGCCATTTTATTGAACCCTTATAATTTTATAATTTGCCAAATTTACTACAGAAATAGTGTTTTTTTGTAAAAAATATTTTTTTAACTAACCACCGAATTACTCATGAGTCAGTCAACAGTCAACAGTCAACAGACAACAGACAACAGACAAATGAAAATTGATCCTACCATCTATTTCAGGTATTGGGCGATCGATCACCCAATACCAAAAACCATTAAAGAGTATAAATGCTTACAGTCGAGCGGCCAGCAGTCGATCGACACCGAATTATCCCCGTCTTTTGGCGTCGGACTCTCAAACATCCTGTGGTAATGTTACGATCCCGACAGAGAAAGAATGTGGTAGATAAGGAAGCAGTGCTACATGGTAGAGATAGACAAGTCAATATCCTTCGATGGACGGGATATTAGACTGAAGATTGGTTTACTAGCGCCTCAAGCAGGCGGTGCAGTTTTGATTCAGTCGGGTGACACGGCGGTTTTAGTGACAGCGACTCGATCGCAGGGGAGAGAGGGAATTGATTTCCTGCCCCTGTTGGTGGATTACGAAGAGAGACTCTACGCTGGCGGTAAAATTCCCGGTGGATTTTTGCGCCGGGAAGGGCGTCCCCCCGAAAAAGTGACTCTCACGGGTCGTTTGATCGATCGACCGCTGCGTCCCCTATTTCCAAGCTGGCTGCGAGATGACATCCAAGTTGTAGCCACAACGGTTTCGATGGACGAACAAGTGCCACCAGACGTTTTGGCGGTGACGGGGGCTTCGGTGGCGATACTGCTGGCGAAAATGCCGTTTTACGGGCCGATGGCGGCGGTGCGAGTCGGTTTGGTAGGGGACGATTTCATCATCAACCCCACCTACAGCGAAATCAGAGAAGGCGAGTTGGATCTCGTGGTAGCTGGTTCTCCTGACGGAGTAATCATGGTAGAAGCCGGCGCCAACCAGTTGCCCGAACAGGATATCATCGAGGCGATCGACTTCGGCTACGAAGCAGCCTGTGACTTGATTCAAGCCCAGCGCGAAATTATGGCGGAATTGGGCATCGATTTGGTGGTAGAAGAACGGCCATCGCAAGATTCGGCCCTGGAAACCTTCATTCGCGAGCACGCCGAAGCCCCAATCCGCATCATTTTGTCTAAATTTGAACAAGACAAAAACCAGCGGAATGCAGCTTTGGACGAAGTTAAGGCAAATGCAGTCGAATCTGTGATCGCCGAACTCTCGGAAGACGATCCGGTAAAACTAGCCGCCAGCGCCAACAGCAAGACGATCGGCAACGTTTTCAAAGACGTTACCAAAAAAATGATGCGTAAGCAAATCCTCGAAGATGGCGTCCGTGTAGACGGCCGCAAGCTAGACGAGGTGCGACAAGTTTCTTGTCGCGTAGGGGTGCTGCCCTCGCGAGTACACGGCAGTGGGTTGTTTAATCGGGGGTTGACTCAAGTCTTGTCTGCTGCTACCCTGGGAACCCCAGGCGACGCCCAAGACTTAGGAGACGACTTGCACCCGCAGCAAGACAAACGCTACCTCCACCACTACAATTTCCCGCCGTTTTCTGTGGGAGAAACCAAGCCGATGCGATCGCCCGGACGCCGAGAAATCGGTCACGGAGCCCTGGCAGAACGCGCTTTGCTGCCGGTTTTGCCATCCAAAGAAGATTTCCCCTACGTGATTCGCGTAGTTTCAGAAGTCCTTTCTTCCGACGGTTCCACCTCAATGGGTTCAGTTTGCGCCTCAACGCTAGCATTAATGGATGCAGGCGTTCCCCTTTCCCAACCCGTCAGCGGCGCGGCAATGGGCTTAATTAAAGAAGGCGATGAAGTCCGAATTTTGACTGACATTCAGGCAATTGAAGACTTTTTAGGCGACATGGACTTCAAAGTAGCTGGTACCGACACCGGCATTACCGCTTTGCAGATGGACATGAAAATCAAAGGTTTGCCCTTAGATGTGATTGCCAATGCCATCCGCCAAGCCAAACCGGCCAGACTGCAAATTTTAGAAAGAATGCTGGCAACCATCGACACTCCCCGCAAGGAAATGTCGCCGTTTGCACCGCGTTTGCTAACCCTGAAAATCGATCCGGAATTTATCGGTTTGGTAATTGGGCCAGGTGGCAAAACGATCAAAGCCATCACCGAAGAAACCGGTGTCAAAATTGACATCGAAGACGACGGAACCGTGACAATTGCTGGCAACGACAGCGAAAAAGCTCAGCGGGCTTACAACATTGTCCAAGGCATGACGCGCAAGTTGAATGCAGGAGACGTGTATGTCGGCCGCGTAACTCGAATTATTCCGATCGGCGCTTTTGTGGAAATTTTGCCAGGAAAAGAAGGAATGATTCATATTTCCCAGTTAGCGGACTACCGCGTCGGGAAAGTGGAAGATGAGTTAGCTGTCAACGATGAAGTGATTGTCAAAGTGCGAGAGATTGACAATAAAGGTCGAATTAATTTGACCCGCTTGAACATTCATCCCGACGAAGCGGTAGCCGCCCGCGAAGCGTTGAATAAATAGTTGAGAGTTGGTAATTGGTAATTACTTGTAGAGTAATTGCTAATTGCTAATTGGTAATTAGTAATTGCTAATTGCTAATTGAGATTAAATCTGATTGTTTCAGATTGATTTGGGAGTAGAGTGCGCGACAGCGACAGATCGACAAAAGTGCGATCGGCTGTGGAAGTTAATACAGTCGCGCACTTTACCCTCGGCGGTTGAAACCGCAACTACACAATCGATCGCAACTCTGATTCAAGAGTGACAATCTTGGATGTCCCCGTTATAGCCGCAGGATATCTTCTATGACAGGGGCAGTTCTATTTGAAACAGAGAACCTTTCCCAACCTCGCTACTTACCGTTAGGTGTCCGCCGTGAGCTTCCACAATTTGCTGGGCGATCGCCAATCCTAATCCAGAGCCACCTTTCTTCCGTGTTCGTACCTCATCAACTCGGTAAAATCGATCAAAAATGTGTGGCAAATCTGCCTCTGGAATGCCGATTCCCCTATCTTCTATTTGAATTAAAATGCGATGAGATTGAGTCAATAACCGCAGCCACACTTTTCCTTCAGGTAAGGTATATTTGCAGGCATTGGTGAGTAGATTAGTGATAGCTTGTTTTAATAAATCAGAATTCCCTTTGATGATAACTCTCTCTTCTGGCAGTTCTAAATGTAGGCTTAAATGCTGGGCAACACCCTGTATTGATGAAGTGGCGATCGTATCTTTCAACAGGTCATTCAAGTGAATCGATTGAAGCGAGTTTGGGTCTAACTGTCCTGCCTGTCGTGCTAAAAACAAGAGATCAGTCACCAACCGATTCATCGACTTAGCCGTTTCAGCAATCTTTTCCAATCGAGAGTGCTTAGGCTGGCCGGCATCGACTGGGCTGAGTAAGCCAACTTGGGCATTGCTGAGTATAGTAGCAAGCGGTGCCCTTAGTTCGTGGGAAGCATCAGACGTAAATCGTTGCATTTGGGCATAGGCGTTTTGAATGGGTTGCATTGCCAATCCGCCTAAAAACCAACCTACTAGACTAATCGTGCCCAGGGTCAAGGGCACTGTTACCACCATCACAATCAGTAACTCTCTCAGTGTTTTCTGAGCATCCGTCAACGGGATGGCAATCTGGAGGTAGCCAATCGTGCGTCCGTTGTGGTCAACCGGAAGCGTTAATTGTCGCAGCCACTCGGGGGGAGACTCAATGGTTTGAAACGCCGCGATCACCTGAATCTGATCCGAGGGCTGCCTCCCATAAAACTGTTGCAGTTGTCCAGTCGCTGCATACCAGCGAGCGTAAACCACTTCACTGTCAGAGGGGGGAGAATAATTCCCCAGAATCGGAACCTTACTCAGATCGATTTGCTCTTTTCCCTGCCGCCAACCATAGTCAATATTGGCAGCCATGACTCTTGCTTTTTTGTAGAGTATTCGATCGCTCTCTTCTAAGCTGTTAACCGCTCGCTGGTAGTAAATGATGCCTGCAAAAATGATGAGAATAGTCCCCATCGACAGCGTAAACCAGTGGGCAAGATTGCGGCGGCTACGATTAAACATCTGGATTCAAGCGATATCCCATACCATATACGGTTTCTAGCCAACTGACAGCACCTATCATCTGCAATCGCTGCCGCAGACGACGCACTAGGACAGTAATCGCATTACTCTCCGGTTCGCTGCCCCACTGCCACAAGGCTTGTTCAATTTGGCTACGGGAGAGTACCTGACGAGGATGGCGCATCAGATACTCTAGAAATAGAAATTCCCGAGTCGATAAATGCAGACTTTGCTCCCCCCGTTCAATAGTCAGCGTTGATAGATGTAGAGTCAGATCTTCAACCTGTAAAGTATCCCCTTTCCAAAGTGGCGATCGTCGCCCCAATGCCCGCACCCGTGCCAGCAGTTCAAACACATCGGCAGGTTTGATGAGATAATCATCTGCTCCAGCGTCTAAACCGCTAATTTTGTCAACAATCGCATCTTTGGCTGTCAACATCAACACTGGGGCCGTTTTTCCCAGACGGCGGTATTGCTGGCATAAGCTTAAGCCACTGACCTCCGGTAATAACCAATCCAGGATCAACAGATCGTAGTCCCGCTTCGATAAAATCCACTGGGCTGTCGCCCCATCTTCTACACCATCCACAATATGTCCTGCCTCAGAGAGAGCAGCTTGAAGTGGCTCCAGTTGATCTACATCGTCTTCTACCAGGAGAATTCGCATCCGTCTAACCATTGTTCGGCAAATTGTATGTATGGTAGAGGAGAAATTTAGGAAAATCCTCCATCACAGGTAAGATTTATGCCAATCTGTTGCTAACTAAAATGTTGGTAGTTTCTCCAGATTATTTCGAGCAATCTAAATCTAAAATCCAACATTTCAATGGCTTTACCTCGCTTTTTACCACTTCTACACCGCGCTGCCTGGGAATTCTGGGTACCCCTGCCTTTAGTAGCAGCCTTATTCTGGACTACAGGTAACTTCATCGCGACCCAAATTCTCAGCCGTCCTTTTAACTCTGTGCACAAACTCCAGGCAGATAGACAGTTAAATCGGAGATTACCAGTAACAATCTTGAGCATAAATGCAGAAATCGATCGCAGCCTGGGTGTTACCACTATTTTTGTCAACACCAGTGACTCAACTTTAAAGAAGCTGGAATACGAGTTTCCAGTAACCCAAACCAGTCAGGTCGAAGCAGCGATCGCCCAAGAATTAGCAATGCCGATTGAAAATGTCCGCAAATTGATCAGCTACCGGATGAAGCACTAAGCGGATGATCGAAAAATTGCTGCACCATTCGCGAGTGGGAAATAGATCGAGTGCCGCCGATCATAAGCATGGATTTAGTGCCTTTGATGAGAAGGACTAGAAATTGTGTCTTCTCTAAGATCAATAGGCTCAATTCGAGTTTGAAGCCAGGCAAAGAGAACAGCAACTCCCAACAAAATGAGCGTTGTGCCTGCTACCAGTTGCAACATGATACTGTAACGCATAGCCCCCCATTAAGCTAAATCAAAGTGTTCCATGTGAACGTTCGTGACGGGAACATTTAGTTCAAATAACGCCCGCTCAACTGCATCCATCATCACCGGAGCCGCACAGACAAAGTAATGCCGACTGCCCCGATGAAGAGGAATGTATTTTTCTAATAATGCTTGGTCAACATAACCTGTGTCACCTGCCCAATCGTCATGAACTTTTCGCAACACATAGACGATCGATAGATCTAATTTTTCCTTTAAAGCATCTAGCTCTTCTTGATAGGTCAGGTCGTCCCAGGAGGAAGCCGCGTAGATGAGCAAAAAGGGGCGATCGTCCTTTCGTTCCGCCGCTGTCAACAGGATGCTGAAGATGGGTGTAATCCCCACTCCACCCGCAATCAGCACAAAGCCAGCGCTGTCCCAATAGCGCTCGGTCGTAAATACCCCATAGGGCCCATCCAAATACGCTCTCGTTCCCGGTTGAACATCTTTGATGCCTTTGGTGAAATCTCCGATCGCTTTGATACCAAACTCGATGCGATCGGCGCGATCGGCACTAGACGACATCGAAAACGGATGTTCTCGCATACTCAACGGGGTAATATTCAGCGTCAACCAGGCAAATTGACCGGGTTCAAAGGTAAAGCCTTCATGTCCCAGCGGACGCAATGCCAGCGTCCAGACATCACCCCGTTGTGGCAGCACTTCCTCTACCACATAGGGCTTTTTAGTCATCAACCAGGGTTTGACCAACCGCACATAAATGATTAGCCAGAGCGAGACGAGAATAATGCCTCCCCATAGCACAGCTTTCCAGAACAAGCTTAAATAATTGCCAACAGCGAGGGCATGTGCAAAGCCGAACCCCACTGCCACCACTGCCAGAATGGTGTGAGAGGCTCGCCAGGGTTCGTAGGGAATCTTTAGTGGTTTGCGCCAGATAGTTGTCACCACCATTGCCAGAAATGCCAGTGTACCCAAGACAGCCATCCGCGCCCGCCAGGGCGCCTGGGGAAAGTTGAGTAGTTGCAGGGTTTCCGGTTGAGCAATAAATAAGATAACTGGATGTACCAGCACCATGAAAAATGCCACCAGTGAGGTATAGCGATGAAACTGCAGCAGGATATCAATCCCGTAAGAGGTTTCGATCCGATTGACGCGGGCCGTCAGGATAAATTGCAACGCCATCATCGCCAACCCAATAAAGCCCAGTGCTACCGAAAACTCAGTCCAGAATCCACGTCCAGAGGGAGCCGGATGCAGTAACAGCACCAACAGAGGAAATAGAGTTAGTGACAAATACCCTACAATCCAGAGAACAGCAACAGCGCTCGGGCTATGCATCAACAACCTTTTCATAACAAACTCCTAGACTTTTCTGGATAGTTTTTTAGAAGTAACTTGGATTGATCGTAGTCCTGCTTTTAAAAATTCTGGAGACTCAATTCGAGTAGCATCAGAAATAGTGAGAAACGTTTTCAAACCAAAATCAAAACCTGCAATTTTACCTGACTTAGTTTCGATGTAGGTTCTGCCACATCATGCACTACAACAGCTAAAAACACTTCTCCCAGCGGAGTCCGTTTAACGGTAACAGTTTTAACTCTGCTTATAATTTCTTGACTTTTCCAGAACTGATAGATGCGCTTACCGATTTTGATGCGGTTAGCTCCTAATAACTTGTATCCAGCTTGTTTGAGGGTGAAAGATTGGTATTTCTTGACCTTTTTAAAAGATGGGGGTCTAACTCCTTTGCTGTGTATGGAAAGCTGTTAAAAAGGCTGGTTGCCCACGCGAAACCAATGGTAACCGTAGCCTTTGAGATGAATTTTATGAGCTGAATCCACGATCGCCTCATCGGGCCGATCTTCAAACAAATCAATCAAATATTTGTTGGCATCTTCTTTCAGTGTCAATGTTGCTGTACAGGCAGCTTCTGCCAGATTATGTACGGCAATAACCACCCTGCCCTGCCATTCACACCGATGGGCAAATACACTGGGGTGATTTGCCTCCAAGATTTGCCATGCGCCCCAACCAAACTCTGGGCATTCCTTCCGCACGCGGATGGCGCGTTCCATCCAGTTGAGCAACGAGTCAGGGTTTCGACGTTGAACCTTGACATTCAAATGCTCGTAGCTGTATTCGCCTTCGGAAATAACAGGAAGGAGGAGTCGATCGGCCGCGGCCGTCGAAAATCCACCATTGGGCGCACTCGACCATTGCATTGGTGTCCGAGCCGGATCGCGCTCGTTCAATGATAAGTCATCACCCATACCCAATTCTTCGCCATAGTTAATCACTGGCGTGCCTGGTAGGGTTAGCAGCAAACTATAGGTTAGTCGCAGTCGCTGAAGATCGCCGTTGACCATAGGAGCAAATCGACGACGGATACCGCGATCGAAAATCCACATTCGATCGCGATCGGGCGCAAATGCCCCTGCAATTTCGTCTTGCTGAACATTGGAGAGTTGATCGAGCGACAGTTCATCATGATTGCGAATAAAGTTTGCCCATTGCCCAATGGGGGGGACATCTGGCAATTCTTTAAATGCTTCAATTAGTGGAGTTGCTGTTTCCTGTGCCAGGGCAAGCATTAAATGTTGATTTCCCCAAAAGTTAAACAGCATTTGCATCCGGTTGCCATCCCCAAAATACCTGGATAGTGCTTCGGGAGGTTCATTGGCTTCTGCCAGCAAAATCGCATCTCCCCGTCGCCAGGAAAGAAAATTCCGCAGTTCATCAATGTAGATGTAAGGATCATCGACTTGCTCAAACAGGTTATCAGCCTGTCTCAGTTCAATGAGATAGGGAGCAGCATCAATCCGAAACCCAGATACGCCCAACATCAACCAAAAGCCCATGATTTTTTGAATCTCTATCCTGACTTCAGGATTAGTAATATTCAAGTCAGCCTGATGGTCATAGAACCGATGGGCATAATAGGCTTCTGCTTCTGGTTGATATGCCCACGTCGCTTTCTGAAAACCAGGGAAGATAATACCTTCTAGCAAATCCTCCGGTTTCTCTTTCGACCACAAGTAGTAGTTCCAGTATTTGGAAGTTTTATCTCTACAAGCTGCTTGAAACCAGGGGTGCTGATCAGATGTATGGTTGACAACCAAATCAACAATAACCCGAATTCCTCGTTCTTCTGCCCTATGGGTGAATGCAACAAAATCTCCCAATGTTCCTAAACGAGGATCGATGCTGTAGTAATCCATCACATCGTACCCATTATCTTTATTGGGAGATGGATAGAAAGGCATGAGCCAGATGCAGGTAACGCCCAACCCAGACAGATAATCAACGCGCTCAGTCAAGCCTGCAAAGTCACCAATGCCATCACCATTGGCATCCATGAAGGTTTTGACATCGATGCAATAGATGATGGCATTTTTGTACCAGAGATCCAGCATTAGAATTACCCATTCAACTCATAAAAGAACAGGTAAAGCAATCGATCGAGCGATCGTGATTCTCTACCTGTTTTCAATTTGAAGCCCAAAAGTGATCAGAAGGTGACAGGTTCAAAAACAGACTCAGCGAGTAATCCGAAGAATCTTGTCCTGTTCTGGTGGGCAACTGCCGCGACCATCACAATTACTGGTGGTCACATACAATTCCCCATCGGGGCCCATAATCGCTTCTCTGAGCCGTCCCTGCTGCCCCTGCAAATAAACTTCATGCTGCTGCACCTGACCCGATCGAGGATCAATGACGATTCGCTGCAATTGCTCTGCCCGCAGTCCTGCAACTATGAGGTTGCCTTTCCATTCAGGAATCGCATTGCCTGTGTAGATGGTGGCTCCTCCGGGGGGTAATGCCTGCTGCCACACGATCGCAGGAGTTACCAATCCTTGCTGTGATTCACAGCGGTAGATAGTGGGCCAGCCCAAATTATCACCTGCCTTGGCAACACTGACTTTATCGTGTCCCGATCGCCCTAACTCGCCACTGGGGCCATGATCGCTGACCCACAGAGTCGATACATTCACCCAATCAAACCCCTGAGTATTGCGAATCCCCAGGATATAAACTGGATTTCCTGGGAAGGGATTATCAGCGGGCACCTGGCCATCAGGGGTGACGCGCAAAATCTTGCCTGCAAGACTTTTGACATTCTGAGAAAGGTTTGGATCTCTGGCGTCTCCGGTGCCAATATAAAGCATCCCATCGGGACCAAACCGAATCCGTCCGCCGTTGTGGAATTGAGCAACCGGAATATTGTCAACAATGGTGCGATCGCGGGTTGCACTCACCCCATCCTGGGACAACTGCCAGCGTTCCACACGATTCACTGGAGTGCCATTTTGGTTGGCAGTGAAATACACATAAAAGAATCGCTTATTGGCAAAATCGGGATGAGCGGCAATGCCCAGTAATCCACCTTCACCGCGATCGCTAACATTGATGGTGGCGATCGCTTGGGGGCGCAGCTTGCCATTTTGCACTAGCCGCACCCGTCCCGATCGTTCAGAAACAAGCAGATCGCGGTTTGGTAAGAAGGCAATCCCCCAGGGAACATCCAGCCCTGTCACCACTTCCTCCACCCGTACACTCACCTGCCCCTGCGGACCAAACCCGTTTTCTACCAATTTGCAACTGGCTGGCTGGGCAGTTTGATTAGTTTGTGCCTGTTGCGCTTCACTACTGATTTGGACAGAAGCCGGTGTTTCGCGCACCTGCGTCTGGGGAGAACTGCAGCCAACTAGACCCATGATGCTGAACATTAGTCCACTTTTAAGAATGTTTGTTCGTTTCATGCCTTTTTACCTACTAATTACTTTTGAGCTATGCTCCAATTGCCATCAGTTTTTTTTGTGAATCAAAGAAAAGAGCTAACACCGCTTATCCACTTGTTCAAATCACTTTTTCTTGTAGACACGATCGATCGTCGTTTAATCACTTTTAAGCCGAAAATTTGCCGACAATACCAAGCCCCGATCTAGCAATCCAGTGGTTCTAACCATTCACAATAGTCCGGACTGTTTTCATATGGCCCAATGGCTTATTCTGTAGGACTTTGAGCCACTGTGGATAATTAAATCAATGTCAGCTCCACCCCGCTCGTTGCATTTAATTGGACTTTATTTATGATCCTTGCGCTGTAAAGATTGTAGTCTCGTTCCAAAAACTGTCCGGAGTATTGACCATTCAACAACATGATTGCTATTGTGCAAGATCGTGTAGAGCCGATCATCTTACAAAAGGCTGAGTGCAGTTTCTGGATTATCTGTGCGGTTGTCTGATTGGCGATCGAAGCGCTCATCTATTGATTTCAGGAGTGACGCGGATTTGGTAGATACTACCTCAACTGCAAGCAATGGTTCGTTCTGGTTTGATTATCCTGCAAACAATCGAAGCATGGGAGCCTGTTCTGAGTAATTAATTGGAAAAATGTGGGGATTGTCACCTTTGAGTCACATTTGCTGTTGACGCTAAGAGTAGACCTTGATTGTCAACCCTCTCCTAAATAGATTTTTAAGGATGAACAGTTCACGTTTCCAGCAACTCTTTTTAATTTCTGGTATCGTAGGAATTTTAATTCTTCTGAGTGGGCGTTGGATTTTTGGGCAAAACGGAAATTGCTTTACGCCTGGGTGTCGTTAAAAATTCTACTCGTTGAGAAGCTAAAACTGTGGATAGATTAGAGAACACTGCACTGGTAGAACGTAACGAATCCCTAACAGGGACTCCAAAACCCTCTATTACTTTAATTGATGCGATCGCCTTGATTGTCGGGCTAGTAATCGGCGCAGGCATTTTTGAAACCCCTGCTCTGGTCGCTGCTAATACCGGAACGGTTGGTGGTGTCATAGGAGTATGGCTGATAGGCGGTGTGGTGTCATTGCTGGGGGCACTTTGCTACGCGGAATTGGCAACGACATATCCCCATGTCGGCGGCAACTACTACTACCTGAAACGGGCATTTGGGCAACCGATCGCAGTTTTATTTGCCTGGGCACGCATGACCGTGATTCAGACTGGATCGATCGCGCTGCTGGCATTTGTGTTTGGCGACTATGCCTCTCAGCTATTTCGACTAGGTGGCTACTCGCCTGCAATTTACGCAGCACTCGCGATCGCCCTGCTCACAATGCTGAACATCATTGGACTGCGCCAGAGTAAAGGCCTCCAGAACTGGCTAGCGGTGATACTCGTTTTAGGCTTACTGCTGGTCATCGTAGTTGGTCTGGCCTCCTCCCCTCCTGCCGTCGGGCCCCTTTCCTCGAATGCCTCCCCTACCTCTTCCTGGGGCTTAGCGCTGGTCTTCGTGCTGCTGTCCTATGGTGGTTGGAATGAAGCTGCTTACATTTCTGCCGAAATTCACAACCCACAGCGCAATATTGTGCGATCGTTCCTCTGGAGCATTGGCATCATTACAGGACTTTATGTGCTGATTAATCTGGCATATCTGCGGGGATTGGGTATCGCAGGCATGGCAGACTCTCAAGCCGTTGCATCAGATTTACTGCGGCGAGTGCTGGGTGAACCGGGAGCCGCGTTTGTGAGTTTAGTGGTTGTGACCGCCACGCTGGGGTCGATCAACGCCAGCATCTTTACGGGGGCACGCAGCAGCTTTGCTCTGGGGCAGGATAGGTCTGCGTTTCGCTGGTTGGGACGCTGGCACCCGCATCCGAGTTCGCCGACAACCGCTTATTTATTGCAAGGTGCGATCGCGCTGACGCTGATTGGCCTGGGAACCTTCACCCGCAAAGGATTTGAAACAATGGTGGACTACACTGCCCCCATCTTCTGGTTTTTCTTTTTGATCAGCACCCTGTCGTTAATTGTTTTACGCATTCGAGAACCCGATCGACTCCGCCCGTTTAGCGTACCGCTTTACCCGATCATTCCCATAGTGTTCTGCGCCATTTGTGGCTATTTGCTCTATTCCAGCCTGGTTTATACAGGCATCGGCGCGATCGCAGGGGTCATCGTTGTTCTACTGGGTATTCCCTTTGCCCGTCATACTACATAGCAACTTTTTTTGGAGATTTACGATCATGCAACTCAAAACCATTAGGCAATCACTCTTTGTTGGCGTTAGCATTCTCAGTTTTGCTGCGATCGGCTGTACCGAACAACGTAACTTTGAGACAGTGGCTCCAACTCCGGCTGCCACATCCCCAACTAATTCTGTTTCTGATCTGGCTCAAGCGACTCCTAGCCCCACAACAGAAGCTCCCACCCGCCAACCCGATGTCGTTTACGTTCCAACCCCTGTACCGGTTGTGAATGAAATGCTGCGGCTGGCAAACGTGCAAGCCAATGACGTGGTTTACGACCTAGGTAGTGGCGACGGTAGGATTGTGATTGCAGCCGCTCAAAAGGTTGGCGCGCGGGGCATTGGTATTGACATCAACCCAGAACGCATTCGAGAAGCTAACGAGAACGCCAAAAAGGCTGGCGTGACCGATCGTGTCGAGTTTCGTCAGCAAGATTTATTCCAAACAGACTTCAGTGAGGCAACAGTTGTCACGCTTTACTTACTGCCAGAACTCAACGTAAAACTGCGCCCCAAATTACTCAGTGAATTAAAACCAGGTACGCGCATTGTGTCCCATGAATTCGATATGGGCGAGTGGAAACCTGAGCAGGTAGTAAAAGTGGACGGCAGAACAGTCTACTACTGGGTTGTACCTGAAACTCCTCCTGCTAATTTGAAGTAGTGAGACTATTGCAGCTTGATGAGTCATATCAATTCCGGTTGCAGCGTCCGTGATTGTTGACTGTTGACTGTTGACTGTAGAAGGAGGGGTGGAAAAACTGAATGGTTGAGTGTTAACTGTTGACTCGATTTTATTATTTTGATGCAACCGGAAACGATATCATTAATGGTAGACGATCTTGCATCAAACCAAATCTTCATCAGAACCTGCTCTTCACTACCTCAGCAGGCTGAAGCTTGCCCAAAAAACCGCGATCCTGCAAATGTTTGGATGTTTTATGCGGAACTTACCCCGCACGTGGGGTAAGTTC
Source organism: Microcoleus sp. LAD1_D5 (assembly GCF_036702115.1). Lineage (NCBI taxonomy): Bacteria > Bacillati > Cyanobacteriota > Cyanophyceae > Oscillatoriales > Microcoleaceae > Microcoleus > Microcoleus sp. LAD1_D5. The sequence continues at coordinate 82,889 of NZ_JAUBSA010000003.1, forward strand.
CGCATAAAACATGAAAAATAAACTCTTGCTCTTTTCAGATAAAAGGCGACTTAATCAAAGAGAAATAATTAAGTCAGTCAACGAGCAGTTAAAGAGTGTTTTCTGTGTCAAATGCAATAGACAAGACAATCGGAAAATCGCTATTTTTATGGTGAATCTAGTCTCCCATCTAATTGCGTAAACATACCAGCCTCAAAAGTCATCTCTCTATGATATTTACCCTCCTCTTTCCACTTTTAGTTAGTTGGGATAGAAGATATTGTCCGGTCGATGCTCGCAAATTCAGATATTGCCCAGTTAGTTTTTGGCGCGAGCCCTCGCTTGTTTCGAGCGAAGATATTGGTGAACTGGGCTGACTTGTACACCCAATTCCGACAGTGATATTGCAGTCAGTCGAGGCAATCTTGTCAGACTCTACATACCTTGCACGTCGCTCAATTGTCCGGCCAGGTCAGCACTCTAACTCACGTTAAATAACCGCAATACAGTCAATTTCAACTAACACATCTTTCGGCAAACGCGAAACCTCCACACAAGCGCGCGCAGGTGCAGTTTCGGCATCAAAATATTTCGCATAAACCGCATTCACAGCGGCAAAATCATTCATATCTTTGAGGAAAACCGTAGTTTTTACCACATCCAACCAAGTAGCGCCGGCTTCTGTCAGAATCGCTTCGAGATTTGCCATGACTTGTTCGGTTTGTTTTGCCACATCGTCGGTGTAGACAATATCGTTTAGTCTAATGTCGATCGCAATTTGACCAGCTACAAACAGCATAGTGCCCGTAGCGGCGATCGCTTGATTGTAAGGGCCCACGGGTGCGGGTGCTTTGTCAGTACGAATAATTTTGCGTGTCATAGATGTCACTTTTTGGGATTCTTGTTGACTGGTTTCTTGGCTGGAGATTTCTTGATCGGAGGTTTCTGGCTGGTAAATCTCTCCATCTGGCATTATCGCACCAGTGAAGTCTGCTTTTTTAATATTCCAACCATAGGTTTGAGCATCAGTCAAGTCTGCTTTCTTAAGGTTGGCTCCCTCCAAACTTGCTAGCATCAAAGTTGCTTGTTTAAGACTAGATTTTTCTAGATTTGCCCCTGCCAGACAGGATTTTTTCAAATTTGTCCCTGTGAGGTCTGCTGCACTAATATCCGCCTCAGTCAGATTCACGCCTGATAAGTTAAGTGCAGAGAGATTGACACCTCGAAGTTGGGCTTGCTGGAGATTGGCATCTTCGAGACTAGCATTACCTAAGTTCACTTGACTCAATTGTGCTCCTGTCAAATTTGCCCTCGTGAAATTTGAGCCGCTCAGATTTGCTCTCTTTAAATTTACTTCCTTCAAGGAGGCTGTAGTTAACCATACAGAGATTAATTGGGCATCACTCAGGTTTGCATTGTCCAGCTTAGTATTTCTCAAATTGGCACTGGTGAGGTCTGCCCTACTCAAGTCAGCACTGGTGAGGTCTGCAAAACAGAAGTTGGCACTATTACCTGTCACCCCGATTAAGTTTGTTCCTACCAGGGATGCTCTACTGAAGTTTGCTCCATAGAGGCTTGCTTTGTTCAGAGTTGCCTCATTCAACTCAGCTCCCGTCAAATTTGCACCGCGTAGGTCTATTCCACTCAAGTCTGCACCTTTGAGATCTATCCCGCTTAACTGTGCTTTTGTAAAGTTCCGTTCGCCTTTAGCGTATTTTTCTAAAAGTTCTTCAGCATCCATAAATCACCGATCGCCCTTCCGCTACACCCCACATTCCCAGCCTACCACCAAAACCGAAAGCGCGATATAAAAAATCTGCGTCAATCCATTTTCATCTGCGGTCAATCAACTCCCTTTTTCAACCGCAGATAAACACAAATAAACGCAGATAAATTATACTAAATTCGTCCTTCCTCGGAATCATCGATCTCTCTGTTCTCTTTCTCTGCGTTCTCTGTGTCCTCTGCGGTTTAATAATTCCAATTTCATCTGCGGTTAAGAAATTACCATTTTTCAACCGCAGATAAACGCCGATTTATACATTAAACACCAACCGGAGCACCAACAACCTCACCCTTCAACATCCGAGAAGCAGCATCAAGCAATTGCTCCTCCAAATAAGGCTTAGTGAAATAACCTTTCGCGCCCAAACTGTAAGCCATTTGGCGGTGTCTGTCAGCACCGCGAGAAGTTAGCATCGCGATCGGCAATTCACACAAAACGGCATCCTTCTGCATCCGAGAAAGTAGTTCCAAACCGTCCATTCTCGGCATTTCAATATCGCAGAAAACGATATCGCAAGGCAGACCAGATTTCATCTTTTCCCAAGCTTCCTTACCGTCGCGAGCTTCTTCCACACGATAGCCAGACTTCTCGAAAGTAATCGACAAGAGCGATCGCACCGTAATCGAATCATCCACGATCAGCACAGTCGGCTCAGTCTTCTCGATTTCCGCCTCCTTAGTGGCTCTCTCGATCTCATCCCAAAGCGTACCGCCAGCTTCCTTCCGCAGCCTTCCGGTAGCCAAATCGATCAGCTCCAGAACGTCCGCAATCGCTACGATCCGACCGTCCCCGAGCACCGTGGCCCCAGCAATCCCGATCGGCTTCGGCACCGGCCCCTCCAACGGCTTGATCACAATTTCCTGTTCCGTCGAAACCTGATCCACCTGCACCGCCAAGAAATTGCCCGCAGACCGCAGCACGATCACCGAAATCATGTCATCGTCAGTATTAAACCCGTAAACACTGCCCCGGCCCAAATGGCGGTTGTAAGCCAGCAAATCCCGCAGCGGCCGGAAGGGCAAGCTTTGACCCCGCCACTCAATGCAAGGCAAACCGTCCGCCCCCGTCGTCACCTGATCGCGAGGCACATCGATCATATCCTCGACCCCATCCATCGGGAAAGCAATCCGAGCTCGATCGCTAATGCAAGTCAGAGCCTTAGAAATGCTCAACACCAGAGGTAAACGGATGGTAAACACAGTCCCCTTGCCGATGGTTGAATCGATCGACACAGTACCGCGAATCTCCTGCAAGGAAGTCTGCACCACATTCATACCGACTCCCCGGCCGGCATACTCCGTGGCCTGTTCCTGAGTGCTGAAACCCGGCATAAACAGCAAATCGTAAACTTCCGAGCGAGACATCCTCTGAGCCTGAGCCGCCGTCAGCAAACCCTGCTTAATCGCCTTCGCCTTCACCCTTTGCGGGTCAATTCCCGCCCCGTCGTCAGAAACCGAAACCACCGTTTGATTCCCTTGGTGGAAAGCACGAATCGTAATCCGGCCGACAGCAGGCTTCCCAGCCGCCAGACGCACTTCGGGCGCTTCGATCCCGTGAGTAATCGCATTGTTCACCAAATGAGTCATCGGGTCATACAGTTGATCCACAATCATCTTGTCGATCAAAATATCCTTACCCTCAACCTGCAACTGAGCCTGCTTCCCGCACTTAATTGCAATTTCCCGCACCGCCCGGAACAGCCTGTCCGTCGTCTCCGCAAACGGCTTCATCCGGGCGCGAGTCAAACCTTCTTGCAGTTGAGTCGTAACTTGCCGCAGTTGGCGAGTCACCTGATCGGCCTCATCCACCAAAAATTCAATGTCCGCCGCCGACTCTCGCACCCGCACGATCAGCTCAATAATCTCCTGAGCCAAACTGTGGAAAGGAGTAAACCTGTCCATTTCCTCCGGTCTCCAGGCACTTTCCCGGGTGTGGGCCGAATCCTCAGAGCGCCAGGCCGATCGATGTCCCTGGCGGTTGGCCAGCAAAGCAATCTCCAAAAGACTCCGCTCGTAGAAATCCTGAGTCCGCTGGCTCACATCGCTCAGCAGCGTTACCTGGTGCAGCAAATTGTCCAAAAACTGCCGCATCCGTTCTTGGTCTTGTTCCAAACTGTTGCGGTTTACCACCAGTTCCCCCATCAAATTGCTGAGGTTATCCAGTTGCTTGATCGGCACCCGCATCGTTTGGTCGCCGAACCCGCCCGCGCGCATATTGCGCCTGGGTCTGTTGATCGCCGACGGCCCGATATTGCCTTCCCCTTGGCGGCCGCCTTCCTTTGGATCTTCCAGCAGTTTTTCCAAATCGCCAAATTCGTCGTCGCTCTCCTCGGCAGCAGTGCGCGAAGCTTTACTGGCAGTTGTTGCCGGTAGCCCGTGAATTTCCGGCATAGTTGCGCTCTCGCTGAGGAGCTCTTCGAGATCCGAGAAAACTTCTGTATTTACCGGACTCTGATTTGTGCTCGCAGAAGCTGCTATGACAGCTCCAGCACCCCCTGCAATTAAGAGTGCTTCTAAATCGTCAAAATTGCCTTCGTCGTCCTCAGCGCCTGATTCGCCATCGGCAAAAAAGTCGGCCAGCGACCCCTCTTCCAACTCCGAGGAATCGGCCTGGGCCGACTCGTCCTCAGCGTCCCAAAAGCCCGTCGTCAGTTCCGAAGTCACCAGAACCTCAGCATCGATCGAGTCCCACAAATCATTAAAACCCTCCAACTCTTCGCTGTTGAGAGTAGCCCCGGTTTCCATCACCGAGAGCAAGTCAGCATCGCCCTCAAACATACCACCATCGAGAGATTCTGTCGGCAGCGCGTCTAAATCCGCACTCGAAAAATCTGTTTCCAGGGCATCAAACAAATCATCCTCGCCCTCAGACTCTCCAGCGGCATTTGTTTCGGATCGATCAAACAAATCCGCACCCACCTCGTCGAACAAACCATCGGGAGGCTGGGCCGACAATTCTTCCTCATCATGAGCCACGCCCTCATCTCCCGCCGCTACAGCATCGGGCTGCGGCACCATGCCTTCGGCAAACATATCCTCCAAAAAGTCGAAAACTGCGCCCTCATCAGACTCGACACTTGAAATTTCCGACTCAGGACGATCATCGGACACAGCCCCAAGTTCAACCTCTGCCGAATTTGTCCAGCCTTGGTCGGAAACAGCCGCACCATTGTTCTCGAACAAACTCCCCAAGTCGCCCTCATCAACTCCCACATCGGCACTCAGCAATTCTGAATCCCCATCATTCAGCCAACCCCCACGGGCTTGCCCCGAAGCTTGCCCCTCATACTCAGTACCCGTAGGTACAGAACCGAACAGCTCAGCCAAATCAGCTGCTTCTCGGGAAGTAGCCACTCCTTGGCGATCCCGCACAGTTTGTTCATCCTCAGAAATCGAACCCGAGGTCATATCCCCAAACAGCGCATCTAAATCCGTATCGTCCACTTCCAGGTTGAGCGATTGCACAGACTCGTCTTCCAGGCCGAAAGCATCTTCTAGCCAGTTTTCATCCGCAGAGATATCTAAATCAGAATTTGATGTCATGTTAAGAACGTTGCCCATTTCCTCTTTTTGTGCGATGCCTGCAGCTTGATCTCGATCGCCCCCGTTCTCCCCACCTTCGTCTTCTGAAGAAAGGAAATTAGAAGTAATCCCCAACAGCTCGCTCACATCCGAGTCCTCGCCAAGCTCAGAGAGCAACTCGAAATCATCTATTTCCGGCAGAGCGAGCGCTTCGGCATCCGCTGAATCATTATTGCCCCCACCTGCTGCCGGCTTCTTAGATTCTGCCTCGAAAGCCTCAGGCTTGAGGGAATACTCAGAAGAGACTGCCGGCACATCCGCTGCCTCTGATAAGCCTAAATCGCCGAACAAGTTATCGAAATCAGTATCGTCCGTACCAACAGCAGAAGTTTGGGCAGCCACTTCGTCCAAAAGCGTACCAAGAGCATCTTCGTCAGCTTGTCCCCTAGCTTTGGCCACCGTGCCCTCTCGCCGCTCCAAACCGCCCCTACCGTTACCCGTTTTTTTAAGCTGTTTGCGAGTTAACCGCTGGCTCAAACCCCTATTTTCCTGACTGGCGGCTACTGCCGAACCGTCTGCCTCCTCTCCAAACAGCAAATCCTCCCCAAACAAACTTGTCAGGTCGTCAATCGGAGGCGCCGTGTTCGTTTCCGAACTTTCGGCATCGTATTCGTCAAACAACAAATCAGTAAAATCGCCGGAATTGTCATCATCGTCTGACCCCAGCATTCCCGCCGCCGATATCCCAGAAGACTGTGCATAGTCGAGGTCTTCTTCTTCTTCCCAAGCGCCGTCGAGATCCGGGGACTCGCCGTCAAACAAGTCAGCTAAAGTGTTGAGTTCTGCAGCGCCCACTTCCGGGCCGGTGCGGGTCGAGCCTCTAAAAGCACCCGTCTCCATATCCGATTCTGCGAAGGCGGAATCGTCGAATTGCGCCGAGCGAATGCCACTGTCCTCGTTGCTCTCGCCACTGTCTAGTTGGTCGAACAGCTCGTCTATACTCAGCCCAGAAATAGTCGGCAGCAACTTGTTCAATCCATCCCCGGAATCGCCGGAACCCACGAGATCCCAGGCTGCATCCTCAACAGAAACCACATTTGTCCCGGATGTACTCGGTTGAGCGAAGGCCAGCAAATCTTCAAAATCCGTTTCGGGAACCAGAACAGTCGGCTGCAGCGCCAGAAGTTTTGCGCTTGGTGCGATCGACGATTCTAGACCAGAAATTACCAGTTCTTGCGCTTGTTTGATGTCTCTTATGATTATTGGGGCTAAGGTACGGTAGGTATTTTCTGGGTTGGTGATCGCCTTGGATACAGTTTGGATCAATTCTATCCAGCAGGGCAGTTCAAATTCTTCTCCCGCCCTGAGCAAGTTCCGACAAATATTCTTGAGTTGTCGCCTGCTTTCTGGCCCCTCGGGCTGTTTGAACTCTTGCAAGAGTTCCCGCATCCTCGCCGGCACGTCCGAGTCAAATACTAGCTGCAGCGCGCTGTCTTCTGTTGCTCTGGCATCAGGTGCGTAAACTGACCGCGAATCCGGAAAACTCCTTGATGAGGCAAACGCCCCGACTCCCATCCCCGCCATAACTGGTTCGGGTATTGGCATCGCGTAGCTCTCGTCTGCATGGTGTTCTCCGTGTCCAACGAGTCCCCCCAAGTGCCCGTTAAGTTCTTCAATTACTGGTTCTAATTCTCGAACCATCTGTTCTCCCAATTCCTCTGTCAGTCCAAAAGGCCCCGACAGTTGCTCTAACAGCCCTTGCAATGTGTCAAATATTCGCAGGAAAAGGGACTCTAGCTGTTGGTCTACTTTAACGCTGCACTCTTTTAAAACTTTAAAACTATCTTCTAGTCGGTGAGCTGTTTGCTGAATGCTGGTCAGCCCCAACATTGCTGCTCCTCCTTTGACAGAGTGAGCGGCCCTAAATACTTCGTTTACCAGTTCTGGGTCTTCGATCGTGGTTTGCAGATTCAGCAAGCCTTGTTCGATCGTATTGAGGTGGTCTTTTGCCTCCTCAATAAAGTAGCCCATTATCCTCTGTTGTTGCTCCGGCAGCATAGTTTTATTCCTGATTTTAAGCGTTATTGTATTGGGTCTATGTTAGTAGTTCTAGAGAAGCTCTTTGTAGATCTCGCCCCTTGCCAAGAGAATAATCTGACTGCGAGATATCGCAAATATCCTGGCTATTTTTGTTTTCGATATACCCTCACTTAAAAGATAGCGAATCTCCCGCACTTGTTCGGGTTTGAGTTTGCGGTGGACAGATATCTTGCCGGGAACGAAAGGAAAGCGGTTTTTTTCTATAGCATCGCGGGAGTTATCGCCGGGGGTTCCTTCCCACAAATGGTCGGGATTGATACAACCGCGATCGTCGCAACTGTGACACGCAAAATAACCGGGTTTGACAGGCCGTCCCAGTTTGTGTTCCAGTACAAGTCTGTGAGCGTAGAAACTTTTTGTTTGGCCATTAATTTTAGTACCCTTAATGGCGTAACCATCACTTCTTTTAGCCAACGTACAAATCATGCAGCCGTTCGGCTGTATTTCAGCGCGAATGCCTGGAATTACTTCTATGCCTAGCACTTGTTTTTGAGGTTTCGCCGCAGATGTATTTCCGACATCTTTAATTCGTCCTTTCTTAAACCTATCTTGAGAATTTTCAAGTCTAGAACCTTCCCACAAATGGTTAGGATTAATGCAGTTACGGACATCGCAAGTATGGCAAGCAAAGTATTCCGGTATAATCGGACGACCTAAAATATTTTCTAATACTAAACGGTGGACTGTCAGCGTTTTCCATTCACCGTTAATCCGAAGTCTTTTGTTGGCATAGCCCCTGCTGTTTTTTGAGAGAGTACAGATAATACAGCCCGTCGGCTGAATCTCACCAAATATGCCAGGAATTACTTCTACTATGTTATCGTCCATCTGTGCAACTCCTACTTTGTTTAGGTGTTGAATTGGCAGCCCCGCAGCGGTTTCAAGACTGCGAGGTTGCTTTTTGTATGCCATTATTGCCACACTAACGTGCTTGTAAATCAGCCCGCAAAAAAAGCATTAGACAATTGATTATTGTCTTTCTGCTGTTTCTACTCGGAATCTTTCCACCGATGTCAAAAGGTCACGAGCAACGCCCACCAAGTTTTGCAAAGCACCGGAAACTCGCTGCGCTTCTTGGGATGTTTCCTGAGCAGTTAATTCGACAGCTTGCATCACCGAGGCCACCGCGCGAGCTGTTTCGTTTTGCTCTACAGTGTCGGCAGTAATCGATCGCACCAGCACGTCAATTCGATTAGTAACTTGAATGATATCTTCAAGCGATCGCTTCGCCTGTTCTGCCAATCTTGTCCCCTCAATAACCTGCTGCGTCCCTTCTTCCATCGCCGTCATTACCGCGCCGGTTTCGCTTTGAATTTGCATCACGATCTGTTCGATTTCTTTCAAAGACTTAGCCGATCGGTCTGCCAATTGTCGCACCTCGTCTGCCACGATCGCAAAACCCCTGCCCGCTTCCCCAGCTCTCGCCGCCTCAATACTGGCGTTGAGGGCCAACAAATTCGTCCGGGAGGCGATAGTAGCAATAAGAGCCACAATCTTAGAAATTTCTTGAGAAGCTTCCGCCAACCTCTTGACTTTTCTCGTGGTTTCTGCTACCGTTTCTCGAATTTCCAAAATCCCGGCCACCGTGCGCTCCACAGCCTCGCCCCCTTTCAGAGCCGTTGCCGCGGCGCCCCTTGCCACTTCTTCCGCCTCTCTAGCGCTCTCTGCGACCCGCTGAATCGCATCGGTGAGGACTTGCACCGAATTCAGCGTTGCCGCCAGTTCCTCAGCTTGCCGCAGCGCGTCGGAAGACAAATCGCCTGCAAACTTAGCACTATCCGTAGCGCCTTTGCTGACCTCCCGAGCCGCCTGCTTCACCTGATGGACGATTTCGCGCAGATTTTGAATTGTCAAGTTAAACGAGTCAGCAACAGCACCCAAAACGTCTGCGGTCACTTCCGCAGTCACCGTCAAGTCACCCCGGGCCGCTCCTTCCACGTCGTCTAGCAAGCGAATCACTTGGCGCTGCAAGTCTTCTTTTGCCTGTTCCTGCTCGTCAGACTTGCGCCTGGTATCGCTAATCGTGGTCTGGATAACCTTCGCCATGTGGTTGAATTTAGCAGCCATTTTGCCAAATTCATCTTCCGAGTAAACCGTAGCGCGAGCGTCCAAAGCTCCTTGAGATACGGCATCGAACTGAGCTTGCAAATTGTCCGACGACTTGCGTACCTGCTTGGCGATCAACTGACCGATGCCCCAAGAAGTTAAAAAGCTGGTAAAGCCTGCTGCTGCGGTCATTACCCAGCCTGTTTGGCGCAGGTAAACGATCGCCTCCGGTTTGTCTTGCCGCAGAGCTTGATAGGAGGCAATGTTGGTGACGAAAGCCACAGCTACCAGAGAAACCAGTCCCGCCCCGATTGCCGTGTACAACTGTTTTGTAAACAAAGGGGCATTTTCCAAGAAAGCCAGTCCCCCCTGTTCTACTGTTACCGAAGTATCGAGCGCTTCTGTTTCTGTGGGAGAAAAACTCGGCACTGACGCATCAGCCGGGCCGTTTATGCTAAATATCTCGTCATCCCGAATTGCTGAGCCATCGCTGTTGTCAAAGTCCAGGCTGCTGCCGGTCGTTCCCATCATGCCGCTGGTCGAGTTGCCGAAATTCGTGTTACCTCTAGTCAAGATCGAACTGGTGGCATCTTCTGAGATATCAAAGTCCGGCAAATTGCCCAAATCGTCAAATTCGTCAAATTCATCTAAAAAGTCGCTGTGTTCTTGAGCGTTCCCAGTTTTTGACGACCAGGCACTGCTGTTCTTGTCGGACGACCCGAAAGCTGTCGCTTGTTCGTTTTCGTCGAAAGAGAAAGAATCGCTAAAAGCGTCGTCTTCAAAAGCATCTAACTCGAAGTTGTCTGTAGAGCCAAATGCCGGGGGTTCCGACTCGCTGTAACCGTTGCTGTTAGCCGAAGCGTGATCGACTGAATTAAATTGTCCCCGGCTCGACCTTTGACTTTGAGAGTTGGGGACAGCACCTCCCATCAACAGCGTTTCGTCTTCCGCCAGCGAATAGTTTGACGAGTAGTCCGACCTGTTATTGGGCTGTTTGTTTTGAGGTTGAGAAGACCCGAAACCCGACGAGGGCATCGCCTCGGCAAAAGGGTCTTCCTCTTCGGCCCCAGGTGCGTTATGACCGTAATTTTGGCCACTCTGGGGCGGGGATTGGTAGTCGTAGTCGGAGTTCTCGTCGAATTCGTCTGGCAAATCGAGCGCCGCAAAAGGTTCGCCAAAATTGTCCGAGGGCCCGATGGGGGAGTCTAGTTGGTTCGAGTCGAAGGAATTCCCGATTTCTGGGGAGGCAAAACTTTGACCGTTGAGCATCTGAGTGGGAGCTTCTGAAAACGAATCTCCTGAGTAAGGTGCGCTTTTCCCAGACACTTTGCTACTAGACATGTCAGCAGCATCAAACCCTCCATCATCTAAGGCAAAAGGGTCTCCAAAGTCCGAGTCGGCAAACTCGTCTATGTCTAGCGAGTCGGAGGTCTCAGCATAAGCTGCCATTCCGCCGCTGTCGCCACCAAAGGGGTTAGAATGTGAGGCTAAATCTGGGACTAAGCCTGCGCCCTCATCGTCTTCTGATTCCCACCCCAAGCCACTCATGCCCAAGTCTGCCAAGTCCTCGTTTTCCATTTCGTCTGGGGATTGACTTGTATAGGAAAGGGATGGTGAATTTCCTTGGAAAAGTCCCAAATCCGGGTCTTCTAACCCTTCATCGAGGGATAAGTCTGGATAGAATTCTAATTCAGTTTCAGCAGACAAAGCCTCGAAATTTTCCGTGTGCAGTTCTCCAGATAAAAATTGGTCTGTGTAGGTAATTCCGCTGTGAGCGTGTTCCACCAAACTCTGGTCGTCACTCAGGCCTAGCACAACCGTGTACTGTTCCCGCGCCACCTCATACTGTTGCAGTCCGTAGCAGTAAATGTGTCCGCACAGCAGGCGAGCGCTGGGGTCTTCGGGAAAATCTTCTACTAATTGATAAACTAGGGCTGCGGCTTCCGAATAATTGCCATCCATGTAGGCCGCTTCTGCCCGTTGGTAGTCCTGCTGAAAGTTGGTACTTGTTGTCATTTGCCGCCCTCTTTGGATTTTAGATTTTAGATTTGAGATTTTTGATTTTTATCTTGAATAGAATGTTTAGATGCGCGCCTCAAGTCGTGTGACTGTTGATGGTTAGACCCCAATCGAAAATCGCAAATCGCAAATCTAAAATCGATTTCACGCTGCCCACCGCGCCGAGCGCAGAATTTTCACTTGATCTAGCAGTCGGAGCACTTTCTGAGCTGGTGCACCTAACATCCATTCTCCCCTCAGAAATGGAATCATGCCGTCTGGTGCATTGTTCTGAGAGTGCAGTTGCTCTACGTCGAGCCAGTCCATCCCCACAATTCGATCGACTGCCAGCCCCAAAATCGTGTCCTGGTCTTCCACAGCCACGATCGGGATTTCGGGTCTATCTGTATTCAGAGGTGTTTGGTCTCCCAGAAATTGGCCGAGGTCTGCCACCCAAATCACTCGTCCTCTCATATTTAGCGTACCTAAAAGCAAAGAGGAAACGTTGGGGATCGGTGTCATGCGGTCTGGGGACGGGGATAGTACCTCTCTAATCCCTGTCGCCGGCAGTGCGAACTCGTTCCCCGAAGGAACGTAGAACCGCAGGTGCAGCTCGCCTTCGGGAGTTTCTAGTTCTTGGAATTCCGGAGCCGGATCTACGCCTAGTCCTGGTAATATAAAGTCTGGGCTACCGCTAATCATAATTCTGACACCTGCATTTCTAGCAAATTGTTGAGGTTTCCCGCCAAGAAGAACCCGATCGAAACTTCGATGGTCGAAACTTGACACAGCCAAGCTTGACACAGCCAAGGGGTGAATGGCGCGACTGCCACAGGTCCTTGGCAATAAATTCTCTCCGTCAATAATTGACTGCCATCAATAAATTCGCGCGACCAATGCTGACAAAGTAGCTCAAATCGACTACGAACAATTAATTTGAAACCCCTAAAGCTTCACTTTGTACTGCTTTGTAAAACTTACCTAAAATTATCTAAAGCCATCTTTAGAGCATCCGAGTTTACTTCCTACGCTATTGGGTAGTCGGCTATCCCAAGATCAGTAGGCTATCCCCCTCCAGCCGAGGGTTCCCAGTTCAAAATATTAAGGCTGGCATTCCAATCACGATCGATAGATATGCCACAAGCAGGACAATCATAAGTCCGAAAACCCAATGGCATATCTTTTTTACTGCCACAATTAGAGCAAGTTTTAGAACTAGGAAACCATTGGTCTACCAGCACTAAATTCGCTCCATACATCAGGCATTTGTAATCGAGTTGACGCTTGAACTCGTAAAAGCCCAGGTCGGATATCGCCCCCGCCAGCTTGTGATTTGCCATCATGCCTTTTATATTCAAGTCTTCTATTTTGATGAGCTTGAAAGTCTTGGCTAAGTAAGTTGTTAACTTGTGCAGGAAATCTTTACGAATACAAGCTATTTGCGCGTGAAGTCGCCTGATTTGGTTGTAAGTTTTACGCTGGTTATTGGAACCTTTTACCTGTCTCGAAGCTTGACGTTGTAAAGTGGCAAGTTTGGTTTTCGCTTGCTTCAACGGTTTTGGTGCGTCAAAAACTTGCTGGTTTGACAGCATGGCAAAAGATTTAATACCTACATCGATTCCTACAGAGCTTTTGGGCTGTTGAACTGGTAAACGTTCTGCATCAACACAGAATGAAACAAACCAGAGACTTCCTTCTTTTGAGATAGTAAAAGTTTGAGACACGTAACCGCATTCTAGGGCTTCGTGAAGCCGAAACGTTCCCAAGGAAGGAATCTTAATTGTGTTGCCAGCACTTAGAAGAACTTTCCCATTGGATGAATCTACCCTAAAAGATTGACCATCCCGGCGGCTGGCGAATTTGGGATGACCTGCTTTCCCGGCACGATATCGACTAAACGCATCTTTCAAGTCAATTAATGCGTTTTGGTAGACTCGGCTAGACAACTGGTTCATCCAAGCAAATTCAGGCTGTTTCTTGACGTGGTTAGTGAGAACTTTTTTAACTTCGTTGATCACCTTCGAGTCCGAAAGCTTGCCCTCACTATACATTTGAGTCCGCAAGCTTAACCCGAAATTGAAGACGAGCCGCCTCCATCCTGCGTGTTTTGCCATCAAGGTCGCTTCGTTGTTATTCAATTTTAGCGCTCGTTTGACGGCAAACATAGTTAAGCTTACCTAGAGTTGCGGGTTTGCTCAATTATAGACAAATTTAGAAAACTATTTGGCAATTTAGTCTAACTCTGTGCATCAGTTTTTCGGAGCGCTGCAAGTGGAGAACAAGTATATTATATTTGCACTTTGAGCGTGTTAGACCCACTTGGGTCTAGAAATTGAACAGAGTTTTACCGACGCCCTTATGCCAGCGCGCGGATTAATACATTCTAGTTTATGGTGCGATCGCCAATAGTGTCCGTGAGCTTTCTGTTTGTGGTGGTCGAGACTTGATCTTACCGCAGGTACAAGAAAGCTCCGATCATGCCATCGGTGCGAAATTTATTTTTCTTTTAATTGGTCTTCTAGCGATCAGTCTAATAATCTTTCCGAGAGATTGACCCGAGGGTAGCCCGGGCCCACATATTTTTCTACCAGCATCAATAACTCGCTTTCACCAAAAGGTTTGGTGTAAAAGTCTGTAGCTCCTGCCATGCGGGCTTTAACGCGATCGATAAAGCCGTCGATACCCGTTAGCATAACGATCGGCGTCTGCCGGAAAGCGCTAGAACTACGCAGCATAGCGCAAATTTCGTAGCCGTCGAGTTCCGGCATGGCGATGTCACACAGAATTAAATCGGGTTTGAGTTGAAACACCAAACTCAATGCTTGGAGGGGATTGCCGATCGTAGTAGCTTCGTAACCGTGTTCATTTAAAATTGACTCGACTGTTTTGCGAATAATATTGTCGTCGTCGATACAGACAACTCTCGGAACCTTGGTTTCTGGGGACGACCATTCTTTTTTGTTGTTTGCCGGGGCAACAGAGGGTTCATAAAATACTTGCACCAATCCCTGCTGTACAAAGGGGTAAATCGCCTTAGCGACAGTCAGCACGTCTCGGTTGAGGTACCGCGACATTTGGCGGATCGAAGTGTGCCCGTCAGCCCAGCGTCTGAGAGTATTAAAGGTATTGACAGGCAGCGCTACTCGCAGCTCGGAGGGGTCTGAAATCACCGGGCATTGGTTGGGCGACTGAATGTGAGGGTGAAACTGCTTCCACTGCTGCACCTGTTTGACAATCTTGGCCAGCAGCGAGCTAATTTCTAAGCTGGTCAGTTGAGGAGCCAAAGCTGGGCCCATTTCAAAAGTGAAGGAACCCTGGTGGAGACTAAGTAAGTCAAATAGGGTTTCGTGGATCATGCTCTGGATGATGTTGCGCCCTTGAGCTGGGGTGAGGATGTGGTTTTCTAGCAGGGCCCATAGGTAGCCGTATTCTGGGGCATTGGTAGATGCCATATAGGGAACTTGGATTTTGTCGAGGGCGGTATCTGCTTTGTAGCGGCGCAGGTAGTCCCGCAAGCGAAACAAACTGCCCGCACTCTGGGTAGCGTAAATAATCTGACCGTTGAAGCAGAAGACATACCAGGATTGTCCTGCAAGGGAGCGCGGGGTAGGTTGAGTACCCGTGCTGCTGCCGGTGGAGGTGTAGGCCTCTACGAACAGTTCTCCGGTTCGCTGACCTAACTCAATCAATTGCAGGATGCTGCGGATGTCTATTTCACTCAAATTTCCCTGCATGCAGCTAAAGTGTCCTCCTTAAAACCGTTGGCGTCTGAGCTCGGAAAGACTGTGTGCTGGCGAAAAGATTGACTTCAGTTTCCGTCAATAATCTACGCGCTGATGCCGAGCTCACAATTGGGAATTGACGAAAGGTCGATACTTGCTGCGGCTCCTCGGCCGCGCTACAGTCCACAAGCTGAAACCGCGAAACTCGCGGCATTCTCTAAGTCTAGAGTTTCACCTTGTATTCCCACGGCGTTGCCTAAACTCGTAGAATCCACTTCGCACGATTGCACGGGTTTTTCGAGTGTGCAACGCTGGCATTCCCGACTGGTTGAAGTCTTCGATAGCCAAAGTTTTGAAGTTTTTGGCTGAGTAGGCCGTCAGTTTATCCAACACATCTTGGCGTAGGTCAACTTCAAAATACCGAGGATTCTCTGGTTTTACCGCTGCTACCAGCAGCAAGTGCCGATCAAGCCCCCATGGGAACTTGAGGCTAGTCTGTTGGGTTGGATGAGTTGCGATCGAGGTTTTTTTGGGTTTGCCACAGCCCTAAAATCAGGTGCAGTCAAAATGAACCTTTTTGGGCAATTGTCAGGAAAACCCTCAGTGCCGATCGACCTTTTTGCTCGCCCGCGGCGAGCATCATAGGCTCGCGTCATTACCTTATTCTAAGGCAGCGCGGTTCAAATCCCTAGTCCGCTGGAGCAAGGCGCCGATTTGGGGGCAGCAACGGCTTTTATGACGATCGACCCATAACTAAAGCGTTGTAAAATCAATACAAACTTTTGGATCGAAACGCCACAGGCAAGTCCTGGGCTAACGACATGGGGATTTAGACCTGGGGATCAGTAGGTAGGGACTTTTAAGTCTCGTGAAACGATTGTGTTGCTAAAACCAGAGTGGTATAATTGGCAGAGAGCGATTCGCCAGAGTAAGAATAACTTTCACCCCATTGAAATATCCTAGACGGCGAGCAACCCCGGCAACGCACTAATCCGATTAATTCGGAATAGTTAAAGGGCAAATAATTGCAGCATAGGTCACGTTCAACCTTAAAAATATGAAGGACTCATCAAGTATGCGCTCCCGGATAAGTCAAGTTCTTTGAGTGTGTAGAGGGATATTTGAATGTCCCATTGTCGTCTTGAAGGTGCGCCAGAATCCCCCGGCTTTAGAGGTGGGGAGGTTCAAGGACTAACCTTTTTCAGCTTTGGGCTATAGCAGTCTCCGCAATTTTGCTAGTTTTTAATCAAGCGGCATTGGTACTGCTCTCTCATTCCTCCAGACAACTGGCGGCGGCCGTACTTTCTGGAAGTTCTCCCGTGAGGACGTGCTATGCGTGAGTGCTGAAGAAAAGTTAGAAAAAAATGCTATCCCCCGATTGGGCAAACGATACCAAAAAGTAAGACTTAAGTGGCAAAAAGTTATCCTTACTTGCCTATACTTGTTTACTTTAGGTAAGTTGACTAAAGATCACACGCAGTGTTATGTTTAGTCAAGAACCTTTGGCTTAAGGGGGATAGCCTACTTATCTTGGGATTAGCCGTCTACCCAACAGCGTAGGAAGTAAACACCACTTATCTTTTAGGCCTTTAAGTAACTTAAAGTAAGTTGGGATAGGTTTTACGAAGCAGAGGACTATTAGTGTGCTGTATCTAGCGGAAGTACAAAAACAGAGAAGCGGCTTTGGTCTCGGTGGCGGTAAGGCTGAACTGAAACTGCTAGCTTGTCAGCGGGGCGAACATAACTGGAGCGCCGTACCAGGCGATGACGCGATCCCAGTTGAGGAAGCTAATAAGTTTAACGACGGCACGCTGGTGCTAGTTGAGTTGAGCGCTAGCAAGCAAGTGCAGCGGATTCAGGAGGCGGCCCGCCAGTTGGTGAGCATTCTGCAAAATTTCTCGCGATTGCAGGACAAGTTTAAGGATAAGGAAGAGGAAATTGAACAGTGGAAGGCTTCTCTGACGTTTTCGAGTCAGGAACTCAATCGCCGGGAAATGGAAATGCAAGCCCGCGAAGAGCAGTTGGCTCAAATGGAAGAGGAGTTGGAGCGGCTAGAGGCTCAGCGCTCGGAAATTGAAAATACTCGAGATGAAGCTAACCGACTTCGAGAAGAAGTTGATCGCAGTCGCGTGGAAATTGAGACGGCCTGGGAACAGTTGCGGGGCGAGCAGCAACGGGTGGCCCAGCAGCAGTCTGAGGTTCCGCAGGGAGCGGTAGTTGATGAGCAGCAGACTCAGAGGATTCAGGAGTTGATGCAGAAGCTGGGAGGGGCAATTGCTTCTGCCCAAGGGGTGCGGGAACAACTGAATCAGTCTTTTGGTGCCGTGGGCGCTCAACAGGCAATTCTGGATCAGCACTGGCAGCAGTTGGAGCAAAAACAAAGCATAGCTCAACAGCAACAAGAAGAGGTCGATCGACAAAATCAGAGCCTCCAAAACCGCTGGCAAGAGTGGTACCAATCTCAAGAAGCTTTGGCGCAAGCTCGGGCGGAGCTTAAAGGGCAGCAAAGTAGCCTTAGCGCTAAGCAGGAGCAGGCTCAGTCGGTGTCTTTGCAGGTGCGGGCTGTGGAGGATCTTTACCAGCAACTTTCCAGGCTCGCATCTGCTTCGGGTGCTGCCGGTACGCAGCAGAAAGTAGATGTGTCATCTCTGGAGAAGATGCCCGTTGAGGAATTGCAGGGGCTGGTGCAACACCTGCAACAGGATTTGGAGAAGGTGTTCCGGTTTGTTAACGATCAAGAGGAGGAGTTGACTCTGCAACGGGAGACAATCGAGGAGCTGCAAGGGAAAATTCAAGCTGCTAGCGAGTATGATCGCATGGCTTTGGAAAACGAAATGGCAGATGAACTTGAAAGTTATCAGATGTTAAACGAAACTCTGGTGGGACAGCGCCTCCGGTTGCAGGAACGGGAAGATGTTTTAAAGCAGCATCAGGCGGTGCTGTGGCGGCGGCTGGGTACTGGTAATGCTCCCAAACAAGAGCGAGGAGATATTGATTTGGGGCCGATTGTCGCACAGCTCAATACTCAGCGGCAGCAGCAAAGCCAAGAATTGCAAAGACTGGAAAACGAAATTCCGCAGGTGCGGGAAGCCATATCCCAAATTGAGGCCAATGTCAACCGCCAAAATGGGGAAAGTGAGGCGAAACGCTACGAACTCAAGCAGTTAGAGCAGAATTTGTTCAACCAGAGAGGTGCAGTGGCGCAACTCTGGGGCAGGGTGAATGTTTATCAAGAAATGTTGCAGCCGGTGCAGGACAATTTGAATGCGCTACGCCAAAAGCTCGAAGCGGTGGCGGGGGAACTCGATCGGGTACAGGAGACGGGAGACGAGCAAGATCGGGTAGTTTCTGATCTACGGCAAGTCCTTTCGGGTTTGATAACAGCTTAAAATTTAATATCTAAAATTATCGAAGGGTGTTCGACTCGACCGATCGCTCCTCCAGGAAATGGATCGGTTTGCGATCGGTTGGGCGCTACGATTAAGCTGGTTAGTTTTTCTACGCTTTCAAAACTGGGCGCCGAGGGCAATATTTGTTGCAGTAGTTGCCGCATTGCCCGTCGCTGCAAGGCCAGGGGTGCTTCCCGCAAAATCGGGCGATTTAACTTGACGGGAAGTTGAAAATTCACCTGTGGGCTGTCTGCAATTGGAGACATTGCTCGCTGTAACAAGTCGCTGGCTGCAAGTTCGAGATATTCTACGTCCGCACGGAGGAGTTCGGCTGTTTGAGCTAGCGCTTGTTGGGCTTTTGGGTTGAAATGAGTTTCCAAATAAGGCAATAATTCCGCTCGAATGCGGTTGCGACTATATTGCAAGTCTTGATTTGTGGAATCTTCCCAAATTGGTAGTTTTTCCTCTTGACAAAATTGACCTGTTTGCGATCGAGTTATTTCGAGCAAGGGACGAACTAAATAGATTTTAGATTTTAGATTTTGGATTTTCGATTGGGAATTTTCATCCTGATTTTCCAATCTAAAATCGGCAGATATTTGGGAGTTGGGATTTTCGCCGGAATTCCCCAATCTAAAATCTAAAATCGGCAATCGAAAATCGAGCAGGGGCCGCGTCCAGGTGAGGGCAGAAAGTCCGTCGGCGCCACTGCCGCGAATCAGGTTGTAGAGGAGTGTTTCGGCGCGATCGCTGGCTGTGTGGCCTGTAACAATGTAGGGGTAGTTGTGGGCGATCGCAATTTCGGTTAATGCTTGATAGCGCCACTCTCTGGCGGCTGCTTCTGTTTTGGGGATGTCCGAGGCTGTTTCCAAATAGTAGGATATTCCCCAGTTTCTAGCTAATTGTTCTACATGATTGGCCGAGGCTTCCGAGTCAGAACGCCAACGGTGATCGCAGTGAACAATCGCTAGGTTCCACCCCCATTTTGGCTGCAAATCTAGCAGTAATTTAATTAAACACAGAGAATCTTGTCCACCGGAAACTGCTACTAGCAATCGCTGATTTGATGGCAATATTTGTCGGTACAGCAGCGTCCTGTGCACTTGAGCGTGCAGGTGCGTCCAATTGGAAGATTCAGCCATGAGAGCAGTTTTTCAGTAAGCAAAAATCAGGAAGTTAGAAAACGAGCCGTGTCCGGGATTTAACCGATGGATTTTGAGCAAAGAAGGGGGATCATCCCCCTCTCCCAATCTCTCAGTCTTTGCCTTCCTAGCTCCACATTCCTATACTTTGGGGGTCACGGTCTGGATACCTAGAAATAGGAAAATGATTATTTATTTCTGTTGAGTCACATTGATTTAATGGCTCATCTATATCGGTTTGATTTGAGCTATCTACGGCGTAGTTTTGCACGGTATCTGATCTTTCTGCTGCGGCAGGAAGGGCTTTTTGTTCTTTGATTTCAGGTTCGAGGGGAATAAACTCCAGACGCATTCTAAGTTTTCCTTTAGTCCAGTCTTTGCCAGCACTTAATAACTCGCAATCCAGACCCTCTGAAAATAATTTTTCGTCTACCAATTTTGACTGCATAATTGCCATAAATTCGCTGACTTTGAATGTACATTGATACATCAAAGCACTGGTAGGGGCAGACACAACATCGTCTTCTTGGGGAAATATTGGCGATTCGTCCATATTAATTGTCCTTATTTTAATGAATGAAGGAAGTTCGGCAACGGATTTTGTAACGGATGTAACGGATGTAACGGATGTGAGGAAGGGCGAAGTTATAAGAAGGAAGAAGGCCCTTCGACTTCGCGAGCGGGTAAAAAAAGGGAAGAAGGAAGAGGGAGTTAATTATTAGAAACTCGCTGGTTGAGTAAGGTGGGAATTGCCCACCCTACAACCGGAGATGATATTAATCCCGATTCTTTGACTTATCCTGTTCTTATTTGGCTGATTGGTGTATCGGGAATTAGAAAAACCAACCGTAGGAATGTAAACCTTTGCCTAACAGATTAACGCCTAGATAGCAAATCCAAACTACCACAAAACCTGTGGCTGCTAAAATTGCTGGGCGTCTTCCCTGCCAGCCGCGAGTGATGCGGGCGTGTAGGTAGGCAGCAAATACCAACCAAGTAATTAGCGCCCAAGTTTCTTTCGGGTCCCAACTCCAGTAAGATCCCCAAGCTTCGTTAGCCCAAACCGCACCGGCAATAATACCAACTGTCAGTAAGGGGAATCCTAAACCGATGATGCGATAGCTAATGTTATCAAGAGTTTCTGCTAGATTCAAGCGCTGGGGCGAGAGAAGTTCTGCGGTTTGATTTGGGGCGGTTGATGGGGTTTGAACGGTTGCTAATTCGAGCACTGCGGTGGTGCCCAAACCGTTATTGTTGGAGTTGAAAGAAGGTTCGCTGAAAGCTAATGCGCTGTCGGCGCTGGTTTCTGCAATTTGAGGTTCGGGGTTTTGAGGGCGTTGGAGGCGGTAGTTGCCGTTGCGGTTGCTGTTGGTGCCGAAGGAACTACCGGTGAGTTCGATTTTTTGGCCGCGGGTAACGATTAAAAAGGCGATCGCCAGTAGCGCTCCTACCATTAAAGTTGAGTAACTGAGCATCATGACGCTAACGTGCATCATCAGCCAGTTTGATTTGAGGGCGGGTACTAGGGGCTCTGCTGATTGCATGGTGGCGGGCAGAGTCAGGGCTGCAAAGGCGGATATTGCCATTGCTACGGGGGATGTGGCTACTCCTACTAAGCGGGAACGGCTCATGTTTTCCGCGACTAGGTGGATGGCGGTGATTCCCCAAACTAGAAAAAATAGGGATTCGTAGAGATTGCTTAAGGGGAAGTAGCCGGCTTCTATCCATCGAGAACCGAGTAAAGCGGCGATGGATAGGTTGGCGACGGCCATTCCTGCGGTTCCTAGGGCTGATAGGTAGGGAATGCCGGGGAATGCTGCGCCAACCCAGTAAATGAGCATTGTGGAGAACAAAACGGCAAAGGAGATGTTGTCCAGCCAGTTCTGGAGTACGACCAGATCCATAAAAATTACTCCGGTAGTGTTTTTACTTATTTTTGCTAACTAGATTGATCGTACTGGGGTTGGGCCGTTTTGGGTTTGGGATTTTGAATTTTTGTGGCAATTATGAGTTTTTGGCGGTTGTTGAGGTACGGGCGGGCGATCGCGCGGACGCATCAAACAAGCTACTATTGACCCACCAGACGAGTGTCTCCCCGTCAAGTCACACTTGTTGATTCTGGCTGAGGGCTTGAGGTTGGACGAGTTCCAAGTGAGGAAACACGGAATGCTGATGGGCGAAATTCGATCGCCGATTAACAAAATTAGGACTTACGCAGAGGGGGCCAGAAACCTGGTTTTTTTAGGAAAATCCTTCGTTCGTACTCGAAGATTAAGTAAAAAACCCCGTTTCTTGGTCGGGAGTGCGTCTAGGACTGAAAATATAGGATGTTTTTTGATCTGGGGCTATCTGGAATCCTTTAGAATTGATTGAGCTGATTACCCATTTGCTGTTTTTGCAACCAGCAAAAAAACGGAAGCCCCCGACAATCATTGTGGATACTCCCCAAATTTTAGACTAAAGCTCAACCTCCCAGATTTATCAAGGCGAGTCAAATCTAAAATCTAAAATCTAAAATCTAAAATCTAAAATCGACTGACGCTTCGAGCATTTGCATAGGTTAGAGGAGATGTTGGGTTAATGCGTCGAGATTCAATATTTTACAAGTTATTTCAAGAAGCTCCGACGCTGCTGTTTGAGCTATTGGAAGAGTCACCATCGAATGCGGAACAGTATCGATTTGACTCCGTTGCTGTGAAGGAACCGAAGTTTGAAATTGATGGGGTGTTTTTGCCGCCGGATGCTGAGCCGGGAGTTGTATATTTCTGTGAGGTGCAGTTTCAGCGGGATGAATTGCTTTATGAGCGATTGTTTGGTGAGTCGTTTTTGTATTTTTATCGCAACCGTCAGCGATTTACAGATTGGGAAGCGGTGGTAATTTATCCGAGTCGATCGACTGAACAATCAGAAACGCATCCGTATAGATCGCTCTTGAACTGCAATCAGGTGCATCGCGTATATTTGGATGAGTTGGGGGATATTGAACAGTTGCCGCTGGGGGTGGCGCTGATGGCTTTGACGACGATCGACGAAGCGAGTACGCCGGAAGTGGCGCGATTGTTGCTGGCGCGATCGCAGCGGGAGGAATCTGAGGCAGCGAGTCGCGCCATAATAGAGATGCTGACGACGATACTGGTTTACAAGTTTACAAATTTGAACCGAAGGGAGGCAGAGGCGATGTTAGGGATTACGCTTGAGGAAACTCGGTTTTATCGGGAAGCTAAGGAAGAAGGCATCGAACAAGGCATTGAACAAGGCATTGTGCAAGGGATTGTGCAAGGTCGCGAACAAGAAGGAAGAGCCTTGATTTTACGTCAGTTAAATCGCCGTCTGTTAAATCGGCGAGTTGGAACATTACCGGAATCTATCACCACCAAAATTGCTGATTTGTCGATCGAGCAAATTGAAACTCTAGCAGAGGAATTGTTAGATTTTCAGTCGATCGAGGATTTAGAGGTTTGGCTGGAGAATTTGCCGCAGGGAGATTGATACGAGGTTAGGAATTGCACTTGAGGGGGCGATCGCGCCATTTACGCCCACAAACACGTCAAACGTACCCCCCCTCTACTTCCTGGGTTTTAGGGGTCTTTTGGTGCATCCGCCGCTGCTGAGAGGATGTTAAGCGTGCGATCGGGGATGATTCCGGCGATTTAGAAGCTGATTGAAGATGGGGAAGATGTTTTGGGCGATCGGACTTTTCTAATCTTCGTCAACTACTTTTTTTGAAACGTTCAGAAACAGCAAGTAGTTTTGGTCCTTCAGCTTCTACCGTTGAAGAATTCTCTCTAAAAAAAGCTTTTTTGCCCACAAATGAAATAGCTTTTTGAGAGGGAATATTAATGATGATCACAGAGAATCCCTTGTAGAATATAGTATCAATTTTCATCAGAACCTGAGTCTTTAATGTGTCAGTCAAAGCAGATTTTTTGATTGCATTAATTAATATCCCAACATGATCCTCTAGTGTTTTACCTAAAACCTTAGCTTCTCTATCAATTCCTACAACATATCTATCATTGATTTCAATAGGATTAATTGCATCTAAAATTTTAATTTTTTCGGCATCTTCCTTTTTGTCAGCTACTCCAATGAAAATATATCCATCAGTGTCGGGATCGGAGTTGGCAATTCCGCAAATTGTCTCAACAAGTCTCTGGGGTAAACCATCATTTAGTTTTCTACTTGTTGGTGACAGATCAAGGAAACCTTGCTTGCACTCATACTTGGCAGTTTCTATACGAGAACGAAGTAAGGAATTTTTGAAATTTTGTATCAACTCTGCACCGTATCCCGAAGTTGATGAATCTTGCTTTGCGAAGTAGTCTTGTATCAATCCCTTGGTTTGATTAATATTATTTCTACGATCTTGTATCTTTGCATAGCGATGGCTTAAATCTAACTTATTTTGAAGATTTTTGAGTGCCTCCATAATCCCTTGAGGATTAGCAGGTAGAAGCTCTGATTCAATTACTAATTCAAAAAAAGCCATGAAAATTGTATAAAATGCCTGGGGAATTGGATTACTACTGCCTGAGTTTACGATATTTACCTAGCACTTGTTACCCTGGCTATATGTTTCAATACTTTCTGCCAGAAGAGAGAAAGTTTTTACAATATTTTCTTCTAGTCTATTTGAGCCATAAATGGCAAGAGCATTCTCTATTGACTGGAAGTAACTACTCTCTTCATCATACAGATTATCTAGCCTCTCTCTGCTTCTTGGGAGGGGCTCATTAAGTAATATCGATGCTGAAATATCTGCGATCATATCTTCATCGTTACTGTCACGCAGTTGAGATATTGTAAGAATTCCTTGCTTGCACCACAAAGTGTCTTCTGCTTGAATCCCATACCCTTGATTATTTGGTTTGGAATCAATACTAACCTGCGGCATATCAAATAGGCGAAGCGTTTTGGGACTATCATCCCCGCGCAACTTCATAGCAATTGTACGAACCACTTCTGCAAATGGTGTGGTTACACCTGCTTGTCGTTTCTCTTGATTACTTAAATGTTTGCCACCGGAATTTATTCTACCAAAAACCTCTGTTATGTCGCTTTCATCCATTGCGCTATAGATAGTTACTGCAAGCTGATAATCTAAAATGTCCGCACATTCTGTTCTAGATAAAGTATCAAAATTTTCTACAGTATCAAATACTTGCTCATCAGCTAATTGTTTAGCATAGGAGAACTCGTTAAGATCGAAATACCTCTTGTTAAATGAAAATAAATTTTCAATAAAACCACAAATAGCATTAAGTCGCTGCATACCATCTATGATTTCATACTTGCCACTTCCATGAATTAAAGGACGTTCAGCTAATAGAATTAAAGGAATTGGGTATCCCTTTAAAATGCTTCCCATCAGGTTTTCTTTTTCGTCAATCGACCAAATTAATTTTCTTTGATACTTTCTGTTAACCAATAAGTTACCTGACCGATAAAGCCGGTAAGCCTCAGTGACTGTCATGCCGCGTGGAACAATGCTCATACTCCCGCTCCCGATAAGTCAAGATTTTTATAATAATATAATACTGTCGCTCGAAAATTATGCGACAGTTATAGCGCAAAATTTGCTAACAGTCGATCGCCCGCAAAGTCAAACAATCGATCGACTAAAACAAACCCTATTACCAAGGATTACCAATCATTCTAAAAGCAGACCAATAATAAGGATGAGAGAAATTCTGACTCGTCGTGTTTGCCAATTCCGGGGGTAACGGCAGATTGCCAACAGAAGTATGCAGCATCCCTCCTTCAGTTCGCACTTCTCCCCGCAACATCGCTAATTGCGCTTGCCGCAGTGCTTCTGCTTTAATCGGAGCAGTTTTTAACTGCCCGTAAAACTCCGCCATCAATCCTAAACTGCCCTCGTCGCTGACATACCAAAGAGTCGCCATAGCCGATTTAACCCCGGCTTGCACGGCTAGCCCGCCAAAGCCCAACTCGGCTTCTCGATCGCCCACAGCAGTCCTGCAAGCACTCAAAACTAACATTTCCACTTGCGGACTGTGCCAATTCATTTGCCGCAACTGATCCAAACGCAATTTAGTATCCCACAACTGAATAAAGGATTGGCTGGGGTCTCCCGATCGAAATTCGGCGTGGGTAGCCAAGTGAATCATCCCAAAAGGCTGCTGCTGCCGCTGCGATTTCAAATTAGCCAGGGTGAAAGCTTCGTTCAAGAAAGACTTACCCGGCCACTGCTGCGGGGTGATTGTCGATACTTCTATTTCCACCGCAGGTAAAGGACTCATCTCTGGAAATTGCGACGCCCCCATTGCCAGAACTTGGGTATTTTTGAAATTGGCGGGGCTGGTATCCGTCAAACTCAGACTTGGCATCGATCCAACACTGTAACGCTGTACCAGAAAGCCTTTGCCGTCGTGCAGCGCACCCATCGGTATCGATCGCAACCCCATATCTGAGATAAAAGATAAATTCTCAATGCCTTTGGCTTGCAACTCTGCTTCGAGCGGCGCTACCATCCACTGGTAGAGTTGCTGAGCCAAGGGCAAATAACTTTTAGTATTGCGCTTTACCGGATTAGTCAGTTCATCGCGAAATTTCCGAACAGTTGCCATTACCTCGGCGCGAGAGGTTCCAGGGATGCGCTGGCGAACGGGCACACCTTCGGGGGTGATCACCATCATTTCCAGTTCGTCAGAGGCTTGAATTTGCTGTTCTACGCGCAAGATGGACGAACTGCTGTAAGGCCGATCGACTGTAGAACCCCTGGGTACAAAGTTGATATAAATGAGAGCTGGTTTGATCCCTGTGGCTTGTTGGACACCGCGAAGGGTATTTTGGGCATCTTCTAAGGTGGCGATCGCAGTTGTTGATGGCAAATTTAGGTAATCGACAAACTCACTGGTAAATCTCTCCTCGACGGGAAAAATAACGGCGCTGAGGTTAGCTGGCAACTGGGAAGCCTCAAGATTCGGAGACGCTGGAGGTGAAATGCGCTGTTGCAAGGAATTAGATATCTGGTTTTGCTGTTGCAAGCTGGGGGAAAATAAACGATTTGTGCTCGGCGGCTGGTTGGCTGCGAGATCCGGTGTCGGTATCGGTGCGAGATTTATGGGCGCAGCAGCAGGCGCAACCACTGGATTTTGAGTAAATGTTGGTGCGATCGGTGGCAAATTATTTGATACTGGTGCTGGATTTTGAGTAAATGTCGGTGCGATCGGCGGCAAATTATTTGATACTGGTGCTGGATTTTGAGTAAATGTCGGTGCGATCGGCGGCAAATTATTTGATATCGGCGCTGGTGCGGGCGCTGGTGCGGGCGCTGGCGCTGGCGCTGGTGCGGGTGCTGGTGCTGGTGCTGGTGCTGGTGCGGGCGCTGGTGCGGGTGCGGGCGCTGGTGCGGGTGCTGGGGCTGGTGCTGGTGCTGGTGCGGGCGCGGGTGCGGGTGCGGGTGCGGGTGCGGGTGCGGGCGCGGGTGCGGGTGCGGGCGCTGGTGCGGGTGCGGGCGCGGGTGCGGGTGCAGGTGCGGGTGCAGGTGCCGGCGTTAGTGTTTGTAAAGGTGCGGGTGCGGGTGCGGGTGCGGGCGCTGGTGCCGGTGTCGGCGCTGGTGCCGGTGTCGGCGCTGGTGTCGGCGGGGGTACAGGTGCAAATATAGGTGCTGGTGCTGGTGCTGGTGCTGGTGCGGGTGTGGGTGCTGGTGCTGGTGCGGGTGCTGGTGCGGGCGGTGGTACAGGTGCAAATATAGGTGCGGGCGCTGGTGTCGCTGCTGGTGTCGCTGCTGGTGTCGCTGCTGGTGTCGCTGCTGGTGTCGCTGCTGGTGTTGGTGCTGGTGTTGGTGCTGGTGTCGGCGCTGGTGCTGGCGCTGGCGCTGGTGCTGGTGTTGGTGCTGGTGTTGGTGCTGGTGTTGGTGCTGGTGTTGGTGCTGGTGTTGGTGCTGGTGTTGGTGCTGGTGTTGGCGCTGGTGTTGGTGCTGGTGTTGGCGCTGGTGTCGGTGCTGGTGTTGGTGCTGGTGTTGGTGCTGGCGATACTGAAGAAGCCGTAATGTTAATTTGGGTCGGCTGTACTATCTGAGGGCTGGGGCTGAAATAACCTCCCTGTGTAATAACATTTTCCTTCTTTGGACCCCCAGTGGCAATGCTGCCAGCAGTACCGTTGACTCTGTTATAGTCTGGCCCGACGCTGAAAAGAGTGTTCGAGGCTTCTCCGCCGTGGCGAATGGTGATATCTCCACCATTAGCGCTACCAGTCGTGGATGCGGAAATGCTGCAAGCTTGCGACAAGCAGTGGTTATCGTTTGTGAAAGTGCCTGTAGCTCGGAAATTACCGCCGGCTGTAATGTCAATATCCCCTCCGCCTGTTCGGCCTTCGGTGTTGATACGGGTTACTTCGATGTCGTTGCGGGCGTTGAGGGTGACTTCGCCACCTTGTTTTTCTTCTGAGTTGGCGTCTATGAACCCTGTTTGGATGGTGCTTGAGGGTGCTGCAATACTAACGTCTCCGGCGTTGCTGTTTTTGTCGATCGATCTTGCGTTGATATTGCCTGTTTCTACTTTTCCTGTACGGCTGGTGACGGTGATGTTGCCGCCCGCAGTGGTGTCGGAGTGGGAGTCGATATCGACAGTGCGAATGTCGCCCCTAGCTTCTAGGGCGATCGCACCGCCTTGGGAACTTGTCAGGTTTCCGCTGACTGCAATGCTGTTAGCGGCTTGAATGGCGATCGCCTGAGCGTTTGCATTTTTTACTGCAACGTCCCCCGCAGCTACGGCTCGGTTAGACGCCGTGAGTACCACTTCACCGCTGGCATTGACGCTGATGCCTGTAGCGTTTGTTTCACCAATGCCTGTGAGCAGTTCGGGCAAGGCGATCGGCAATGCCGAAGCTGTTACCGTTGTTCCAATGCTGCTCGTCGCTGAGGGCGGCTCGATTTCCAAACTCAGCAAATTGCCTCGCTGGCTTACGCGCACTAAATTTGTCCCGGAGACTGATGCTACGGTAATTTGACCGCCTGGGGCCGAAACGCTGCCGGTGCTGACAACGGTGCCGCCCACCAAGGTTAAGTTCTGCCCTGACTTAACGGCTAAGTCTGCCGTGCTGATAATTGCCCCTGCTTGATCGGCTCCAAAAGCAAAGGAATTGGGCGCGCCTGTCAGAGATGTGTATGTGCTACTACCGTTGGCGTTAAACGAGTTTGAACCAAATCCAATAGCGGTGGCGGTGGTTGCTGTGAAAGAAGCCGGCACGTTTAAGCTGGCACTGTTGCCAAATATGATGCCGGATGGATTCATCAGAAACAAGTTAGAATTGCCGCCGGTTACTTGAATTAAGCCGTTAATAATCGAGGGGTTGCCGCCGCCTATGCCCGCTAAAATGTTGCGAATGTTGGGGTTTGATATAAAGTTGGCAATCTGATTTTGCGACAAGCCGAATTCTGTAAAACTGTGGAAAAGATTTGCTCCATCGCTCGATAATTGTCCGCCTTGAATATCGAAGCGACTTGGCTGCCCAGGAGTTCCGTTTTGCGCTGCGGGAGTGACGGTAGTGCCCGTTCCGTCCGTCGCTGGAACAATTGTTTGACCTTCGGCTTTTGCTTGCAAAAAGTAAATATTTATTAAGACTATTTGCAGAGCAAGTGTCAGTTTGCTTATTCTGGCTTTTGAGAGGAATTTAGACTTTATTTGAATATTTTTGGCGGTTTTCATGGGTTTTTAATGGGTAAAATATATAAAACAAAAATTAGGTAAAGAAACCGGATTTATAGAAAAAACTTGGTTGACGGCTGTGTCACTAAATATCTGCACATCTGTGCTGTGTCTGGTCAATTTGCGTAGAAGATTGGAAATCTACCCCTCATTTTGCGAGGGGGTATTTGTGAGCTATTCTGTCAGTCTTATTACTAAGTAAGGTTTGCCTGGTAAATGTTCACGTTCCCTGGTTAGGAAAGCGATACGCTTAGCTATAAACCTGTCGACTCGTTCGTTAATCGCCTTCGACAGTGCAGAATGCAGGCGTTTACATCACGGTGTCATGACCAGATGAACGTCGTCAGTTAACACGCTTAAGTGCAGGTTCCGACGTTGTACAGGTGCTGACTAGGGATGCCAAGCTCTCCATAGGTTTTTCGGAACGGTTGAAGACGCTATATTTATGAAGCACCCCGGTTTCTGACTGCAAGTGCATTCAGGAGTCAATGAGTATAATTTGCCTCGGCCTGGGCAATTTTTTTAGCGTATCTTCTCCACAATCTAAATATAACTCTAAATGCCTAGGAACTGTATCTTCCGCATGACATATAAAAAAAAAACTGCCTTCTTAGAGGCACTCCGATGCCGAGCAACCGAGTTTTTTAACTATTATTGAGAGTATGAACTAATTATGGGGGAGGAAAAAGCCGGTTCTGCGTCCAAAACTGACGGGAAAAGAGGCCAAGAGCATTTTTGGTAAACAAAATATTTTAATGGCAGGCAATTAAAATTCTGACAGTAATAAGTAAGTCAAATTGTTAGGGTGTTCAGAAACCCGGCTTTTAAAATAAACCGGGTTTTTGGGTTTCTTTGTGTGAGGTTTTGTGAAGTAAAACTACTTAAATCCGGCTCTATTGCCCTCTTGTATTCCAGTCCACTATTGCTGATTTCGATCGGCTGCTTTTCGGTTTTAATCGATCGCCCTGTTGGTATTTAAGGGGCTGTGCAGGCGGATTTGTGGAAGGATTTAAGAGTTAATTGGGTGAAGTTTGGACAGTGGGCGAGGGACTGGGTGAAGCAGGGCGCGGTGAAGCAGGGCTCGGTGAAGCAAGACTGCGTGAAGGATTTGCAGAAGGAGTGGATTGGGTGGATTTTTTGAGACCGACAAAAGCGTCATAACGGGTGGTACGATCGCCAATGACGGCCGCTGTAACGCCGATCGACCGCGTGGCGTCTATCCACATTTTTTGGTTGGGAGGAAACTCCGGCAAAGCTAGGTTTTTCGGATTAAACGCACTCTCGGTGTCGATGAAGAAATTGCCGTTGTGGGGTTGAAGTTGCGATCGTACAGTTTTTTGGAACAGTTCGCTGCTTAAAAGCGGACTTTTCGGTGCCGGAACGATCGCATCAACCACGGGAGCTCCTACTGTGATAAACGCTACATCGTTCATCCAACCGCGAGTTACCGTAATCCCTCCAAACGGCGATGTCCATTTAATCGCCGGTTTGCCGCCGACTTGAATTTCCTCCACTCTAAACCCTTTAGTTTTCATCGTTTCATCAAGCTGTTTCAGGGATTTGTTGGCGGCGCCCTGGTTGTTTGTTTCCACCATAAATACAAATCCGGCAGCAAATTTGTCTCTGGGATTCTGGGCGGGCGCTGGTATTAATGATAGAGAAAATTCTCCCGCCATCCAGTTCATGAAGTCTTTATCTAAATCCATGCCGGTAGTGGATTTTAAACCTGTGCGTAAAACTTGGGGATTAATCGGGGAAATCGGGTTTGCCTCGGCTCCCAATACGTAGTCTTGCCACAAACGCTGCAAGTTGCCGCCGGATACCATCATTATTGTATTGTTTGGCAGGCGGTTAACCATTTTTAGAGCATTATTTTCTACTGCTATCCTTCTGGTAGAATCTGGTTTTAG
Organism: Microcoleus sp. LAD1_D5; assembly: GCF_036702115.1. NCBI lineage: Bacteria > Bacillati > Cyanobacteriota > Cyanophyceae > Oscillatoriales > Microcoleaceae > Microcoleus > Microcoleus sp. LAD1_D5. The sequence goes on from NZ_JAUBSA010000003.1 coordinate 114,153, forward strand.
CCAAGAGACTGATTTGAAGGCAATTCCTTCTACATCCAGCGTCGCTGTTGTGGCAAATCCTTGATTTTGTTGCAGTTTTTCGAGGCTTTCTGGCGAAATTTCGCGGGTTGAGTTGGCGGCGGCATAGGCGGTGGCAACGGGCATATTGACGTAGATTTGACCGAAGGCGCCCGGACTTTTTATTTTGTCTATGGCGTCTGCATAGCCAGGGGTTTTTGCTAGGGAAGGTTCGCCTTTGTAGGTGTCGATTATTCTGTCTGTAGCGCTAGGATCTGTGGTGACTGCTAGATAGTTGGTGCCCAATACCGCGACGGAGAAATTGCGATCGGGTACGCCTTGAGTTTCTGTGACTTGGACGCCTTTGTAATTACGCTCAACTATTTTTCCTTGGCTGAGAGGTCTGGGTTTTGCTAATAATTCTTTGGCTTTGAGCGGGTTGGCAATTGGCAGGATAATTGCCACTGACTGTTGAATTGGCGGAGATGGGGGGGCATTGGGTGCGGGCGCGGGGGCTGGTATAGCTATTTTGTTGCGGAGAAAAGCCACCATTGCCGTGTTACCCACCCAGGGTTGAATGTCTTGCTGGTAGGCGTAGCCGTTGCTGGTGAGGAGGCGATCGCGCATTTCCGTTAAAAACCTCTCAAACGAAGCTTTTGACTCCGGCGTGCCAAACTCTCGCAGTCTATCCCACTGGGATTCATCGGTGCTGATGGATAGGGCCATCATCGTATCTTGCGGGACAACGGTTGCCCCCGCCGGCAAATCTTTGGCGGGCCCACGGGAGATGACGAGGTAGTAGGTGACAAAGCCTAAACCGATCAGAAGTGTGGCGGCTCCGATGGTAAACAGCAGGGAAGATTTATCTTTCTTAAACATTATTCGTAAGGTTCGGGTGCTCGCAACATGATAGATTATTTTCTTGGCTAATGTAGCAGATACATTAGCAGATACATTTAATCGGGCAAATCTAGGAAAGTTGACTGTTGACTGTTGACTGTTGACTGTTGACTGTGTGCCGAAAAACAAATGATGGTTGACTGTTGACTGTTGACTGTGTGCCGAAAAACAGAAAATTGTGCTTATATTTGCTGGCAGATTGAAGGAGACTTTACCTGAACGATCCTACCGGATTTGATATAAGCCCGTGGAACGAAACCCCACACAAAAAATGTAGCAAGACTTTTGTGAAATCGTATTAACTGAATCAGTTTCTTGCCTTAAAGTCTTTAAAGATAGTTTGAAACGAGTACATCAGCCGATGGACATCGTTTGTGGCTCTAGGAAAAATGTTGAGCTCCCATTTTTTGCGAGCGGTAGTTAGCAGTTTTGCTACGGGTTGGGAGTAACTGTTAGAAATGAAATAGCTGCCACCTTCGTAGCGAATATCTGACGCTAATCCGATAAAAGCACCCGCCATTTCTAGTTTTAGTTCCGAGGTGCTGTGTTCCGACTTTACTGCTAAAATTACCTGCGAATGTCGGGGTTCGCGGTTGAGCAAGCGACAGATAGTCGCTTCTTTTTGGTACAAAATTAAAACGTTGCAGTTGTGCAAAACTCCGGCTCTACCTTGGACTTTTACTCCTAGGTGAACTTCCAGGGCTGGTTTGTCGGGAAATTCCACAACAGCATGAGTGTATGGATGTGCAGTTCCGTGGATTTTTCCCGCCGTTTTTCTAAATGTTAAATATTTCGGTGTTTCGTCGTCTAAAACATTGTTGTAATAAATAGTACCGCCTTCATTAGCCACTGCTTTTAGCAGAATAGTGAATAGGTAAGTGTCAAAAATTCTGGCTTGTTCTGCCGCTGTGTTAAATTCGGGATCGATCGAGCTTTTTAATTTGCTTTTAATGTCGGAATTGATGGCGTAGTTGCTGGGCCCGGAGGGCAGTTTCTCGAGCAAGTGCTTGAGGCCGATCGCCTGTTTGTGGCGGGGGGCTGTGACGCTGGAAGTAAACTCGATTGTTTTGGCAGTTTCGCCACCTGAATTGGCAAAGGTAATTTTTGTGCCGAGGGGAGAGGTTTCTGATTCTACTTTCAAGAAATAAGCAATTTCGTCTTCCATTTCGGAAGTGTTAACCGTCGCTTGTTCGACAGCATCAATTAACAGCAAAAGTTGTTCTTTTGCGGTATAATCTTCTATCTTCAGCAGAGGTGTTTTTCTTTTGAGCGATCGCTCTTCAATTACTTTGCCTATCTCTACAGTATCCGCTACTTGTTGAACTACCCAACCCAAATTAAACTCATCCAGAATTGCCGCCAGTTCTTGATAGAGTTTGGCGTACTCGATCTCGTCCATAATTGTTTCTGCACTGCACACTATTTTGATTATACAAGCAGATTTGATTTTTTGGTCAATGGCTGTTGAGCAACTACGCAGATTGCCTGTAATGGCGGATTGGTGGAGTGTTCGAGTGTCCCCGTGGGGAAAATCTTTGTCTTGGCTGAACATCTATCCGTCACATCCGTTAAATCCCGTACATTGCTCGTTGCCGAACTTGCTGCTGCTTGAGAGAGACAATTGGGAGTAAGCTATTCTACGACATTTGTAGCGATCGAACTATGGCAACTATCAACGACAACTACCTCAAACTCAAAGCCGGCTACCTGTTTCCCGAAATTGGGCGCAGGGTGAAAGCCTATGCAGAAGCCAATCCCGAAGCGCCCATCATTCGCCTGGGGATTGGCGACGTGACTGAACCGCTACCGGCTGCTTGTCGGGAGGCGATGGTGGCGGCGGTGGAAGAAATGGGTTCGCGGGATACCTTTAAAGGATACGGCCCGGAACAAGGTTATGAGTGGCTGCGGGAGAAAATTGCCGAGCACGATTTCAAGTCGCGAGGATGCGATGTTGATGCTTCGGAAATCTTTATTTCTGATGGTTCTAAGTGCGATTGCGGCAATATTCTCGATATCTTTGGCAACAATAACACGATCGCAGTTACAGATCCAGTTTATCCGGTGTATGTAGACACTAACGTGATGGCTGGGCACACGGGAGATGCGAACGAAAATGGCGAATACGGCGGCTTAGTTTACCTGCCAATTACAGCGGAAAACAATTTTACTGCCCAAATTCCCACTGACAAAAAAGTCGATTTAATTTACTTGTGTTTCCCGAATAACCCGACGGGGGCAACTGCAACCAAGGAACACTTGCAAGCTTGGGTAAATTATGCTAAAGCTAACGGTTCGATTATTTTCTTCGATGCGGCCTACGAAGCGTATATTACCGATCCGAGTTTGCCGCATTCTATCTACGAAATTGAAGGGGCGCGTGATTGTGCGATCGAATTTCGTTCTTTTTCCAAAAATGCTGGTTTTACGGGTACTCGCTGTGCGCTAACAGTTGTACCGAAGACTTTGACTGGAAAAGCAGCAGATGGTTCCGATGTCGAAATTTGGAAGTTGTGGAACCGCCGCCAATCTACTAAGTTTAACGGAGTTTCTTACATCGTGCAACGCGGTGCTGAGGCGGTTTATTCTGAGGCTGGCAAAGCACAGATTCAGGCTTTAGTCAATTTTTACATGGAAAATGCTGCGATTATTCGCGAGAAATTGACAGCGGCGGGAATCGAGGTTTTTGGTGGCAAAAATGCGCCTTATGTGTGGGTAAAAACGCCTCACGGTTTGTCGAGTTGGGATTTCTTTCAGAAGTTGCTGGAAACTTGCAATGTGGTGGGAACTCCGGGTTCTGGTTTTGGTGCGGCGGGTGAGGGTTATTTCCGCATTTCGGCGTTTAATAGTCGGGAGAATGTGGAAGAAGCGATGAGACGGATTGTGGAGAAGTTTAAGGTGTAAAAGCGCGAGAGATAAGTCTCTTTGGGGCGGGCAAGATGCCCACCCCACAAGAAATTGATATGTTGTGGAACAGGCATCTTGCCTGTTCAAGTGGGCGGGCAAGATGCCCACCCCACAAGAAATTGATATGTTGTGGAACAGGCATCTTGCCTGTTCATGAAAATAGTAAAAGATGTGAGTTATAATCTAAAATAATTGTGGCTCAGCCTTTCAATAAAAAATGCAAGCTAACACCAGGAGTTTATTATGCACTTGCTACGAGTTCAAGTTCCTGATTTTCGCGGTTTAAAGGACATTGACATCACTTTTGAAAAGGATTTTGTTCCTAATATTTTTCCGCTGGGTAGTCAAAATGGTGGCGGTAAAAGTACGCTGTTGCAGTTGATTTTTGTATTGCTGCACTGTTCTGTGGATGACGATAAAAAACTATTTTTACAAAACTTTATTCAAGGATTTAAAGTGGGTGAGGGAGAAGATAAAAAAAATTTAGCAATTATTGATATTTGGAATGGAGAAAAAATAGTTCAAATTATTTTCTTTGTGTGCAAAGATTCTTTTCTAAAAAAGTCCGACTCTTTAAATGTTAAAATCAAAAATACAGAAGATATCACTTTTTATCCTGTAACACAATTTAAAGTAATGGAAAAGCAAATTTCAGATTTAGAATCAGTAAATAACAGTTTAACACTCAGTAGTGATAGATTAGATCAAATCAAAAACATTGAAGACAATCAACAAAGGTTTGCCACGGCTCAAAGAGAATTTAGGTTTATTCAACAATTGGTATCAAATTCAAGAGTTTCAGCATTAATATCTGTTGTAAACTCAACAAAAAATGTTTCTATTAAAGAAATTCAAACTTTTCAAGACGAAATAAAACACAGACTAGAAGAAGTTGAAAGTAACCTAAAGAATTTGAAAACCACCTATGGAAGCTATGAGGAAGTTTGGGAAAAAATCGTTGAATATTTAACAGAAAAAAATATGACATATATATGTAACTATTCAAGTGAAAAAATCTCAAATGATCAGCAAAATGAAGCTTTACTCTGTCATTTAAATAATATAGATAGGAAAGAAACCAACGATTTTTTAAACATACTTTCAGATAAAATATTTTTAGCAGCTCCCTCCACACAAGTTTTTCTATTTCTCGATAGATATACTAGAGAACTATTATTTAAAAGTCACAGTCAAACAAATGAGCATTATTTCGATAAAATTCACAAAGCAAAATCTCAACTAAAAGGATTTTTTACTTATGACTTTATGGTTGTAGATTTACTCATTGAAGCCTTTAAAGCTGCTCGAGATAAAGATTTTAAAGAAGCTATAGAAACAGGTAAATATGGTAACAGCTATCAAACCTTAGTAAATGAATTAAGATTTTTATTAAGCTGTAAAACAATAAATATTGACAAAGACCTTTCGGCAGTAACTTTAAAATTAGAGAAAAATGGTGAAACTATAGAACTATATCCAGGAGATTTAAGTCACGGCGAGCTCAAAAGACTCAGCATTTATATATGGATCAAGTCTCGCAACATAGAAGATGCTATTGTTTTGATGGATGAAGTTGAAATTGCTTTTCATCCAGATTGGCAATATCAAATTATATCAGACCTCCAAGAGTGGGGGCCCAGCAATCAATATATTTTGGCAACTCACTCCTACGCATTGTGTGAAGCTTTGACACCAGCTCACGTTAAAGAAATCGAGCCAAAACTGCTCAAACAACAATCTAATATTACAAATGAGTCTTAATCCAGAACAGCTAAAACAACATTGTGAGGCAATTCTTCAATCTCCCAGAATTAACAACAGAATTGTGGTGCTATGCGAAGGCCCTATTTCCGATATCGAGGGTAGGCGATCGCCTCAAGCTTATAAAAAAATGGAGGAAATGCCGGATGCCAACTTTTATAAGGCTTGCGTTCCGAGATGGTGGAGAGAAAAGCTGCCACAATTTTTCAACTGTGGCGATCGCGCAAGTGTAATAAATACTTATTTCAAGCTTTTAACATTACACGAACAGGATACCACTAATTCACATTTAGATCCCGCTCGACTTTTTGCAATGATAGATTTGGACTTGCACCTGCAAAAGATTGATGATTACCCTTTTCCCGATACAGAAGCAATTTTTTGCGATCTTTACGAAAAATCGGAGGTGCGATCGCAAAATGCAGCACTACACCGGATATGGATTACAGGTTTGATTCATAAAGAAGCATATTTTATCACACCTGAGCTTCAATCAATATTTGATGATTATCCTAATTATCCCATGTATCAGGATAATCCTGTTCAACTGAATAGTATTTATATGGATATGGCTGATAAAATTAGTAGCGATCCAGACTTGAAGAATAACCTTAACATACAGAGAGCGCTCGATCGCATAAATCATTGTTTAAATTGTACAGATTTAGATAAATTACAAGATTCATGGAAAACTGAGTTTAAAAATACGTCTGATGAAACACGGAAGCATCAGTTAATTAGGGCTTTGCTCACAATTAAAAAAGTTAAGAATGAGAAACAACCTGAGCATGATTATTGGGAAAAAATTAAGCCACCCGTTGACTGGAGTGGGAATGAGAAAGTATTTAGAGAGCAACTCTCGTTAGAAATTGGGAGATTTTACTCAAAGCAAAGTAGCGATGTTAAGTCTCATATTCCTTTTTTTTTCAAAACAGTGTATGATTTCGTTTATTTAAATAAAACGCCTCAATTATAATATTCCGTTTTCTATCCATCAGCATCGCTAGGAAAACCAAATTGGTCTGGTAATTCAGCAGAGGTAATTTGCAGAATCTCTAGCAACTTCTTGTATTGAACAGGCGTTAGCTTCGGTACAGATCGCCCAGCTTCCCAGTTGCTTACCGTCGCTTCCGTAACGCCAAGTGCTTCTGCTAGCTGCTTTTGAGTCATAAACCGCTGAACTCTCAGTCGCATGAGGGGCGATCGATCGGCTCTTTCTGAGGTTTCCATAGGCTATTTGTTAAGTTATATTAATTTATTTTGGGATTTACCTAAAACGATTGACATTTACCCTAAATTAATTTAGGTTTAATCTAATACAGATTAGACAGCACCAGCTAAGCCACTTGTGCTGTAGGGGAATTGCTGTCTTTTTTTCAACTTGTTATTGTACGCGGTTTTACCGTTACAAAGCATCAAACCTATCCAAAATTATTGGTCAAAGCTATGTTGCAAGATTCATCATCGAACCAAACATCGCCGAATGTTTTAACCAACCAAACCTTTGAGGCCGATCGCGAAGCAGTCCGTCACGTCATCATCGGTTCGCCGCTGGGGGTACGCCGAACTATCCACCAACTGCACGCATTGCGCTACGAGGAAGCTGTTCGTTGGACTCATCCGATCGCCATTCCCGACAATCGCATCATTATTACACCCGATCAGGGAGAAATCATGAGTCTTTTAGTCAAATTAATCCGGCTGCAATGAAGTCATAAATGTGCGATCGCTCTTTCTAGAATCGAGTCAAAAGTGCGATCGCGAATCTCTTCTCGTTGCCCGTGCTAAACTCAACAGATATATCCAAAAACTCTTGTGGGGTAGGCATCCTGCCTGCCCTTGGCACAAACTTAACAACTAGCTCGTAATTCAGCTTATGATTGTTATCACTCCCGTCCTCAAACCTGTTAGCCAAATAACGCTTTCTCCCGGTAGTGTCGTAACTATTCCCAATATAAGTTGGCTGGAATTTGAGTCGATTTTGCAGGAATTAGGAGAAAAGCGAAGAACTAGAATTGCCTACAGCAATAGTACCTTAGAAATCATGGTTCCCTTACCCGAACACGAAAGGCCGAAAGATTTAATTTCCGATGTTGTAAAAATTTTACTCAAGTCAGCGGGCAGAAGATATGAACCCTTTGGTTCTACTACTTTCAAACGGGAAGGCGCAGCAGGAGTTGAACCTGATGCTTGCTTTTATATTCTAAATTATCAGCGGATGATTGGCCGCCGCCGACTTTTACCGGACGATCCGCCGCCCGATTTGGCAATTGAGACGGATGTTACTTCTAAAACTAAGATCGATGCCTATAAAATTATTGGGGTTCCAGAAGTATGGGTTTATGACGGCGGCCGACTTCGCATTTATTTGCTGCAAGATGGAGAGTATGTAGAATCGGATATTAGTCCGAATTTTCCAGAAATCGCGATCGCCCAACTGATTCCGGCTACAGTGGAACGTGCTTGGCAGGTTGGAAATTTGCAAGCGCTAGAAGAATTGGAAAGTGCGAGCGGCTAAACTCCTAGGATGCGTTACGCGCTTCGCATCCGACAAGCTTTACCAACTGAGAGGTTTCAATTAGCCATCTCGTACCATCCAAACCAGCATTCCCAAAATTTCGTCCACCGGAGGCAAGGCATAGTCATTAAGATCGATCGATACAATTTTTTCCTCTAGTTTGAGAAATCGCCACTGCGTGCCGTTACTGACACTGCCATAAATAACTGAAATTGGTTTCCCCTTCGCTTCATTAAACTTCTGCATTGCCACCATTTCTGCAACGCACTGTCCAATTCCTGTCTTCAAATCAGCTTTTTCAGCCTCAACAACCGCCACAGCGGGTGCTTCAATCTCCAACATTTCTGGAGAACGACTAATCAAATAATCACAAATCCCGTTTAGTCCAGTTTCATAATCAACCGTAAAGTCTTCCCCCGAAAACAAGCTAATATTCTGCTGCAAAATCTTCCTGAGTTCCAGCAGTACCGGAGTAATAATCATTTCCGAGCGAGCTTTTTCGCTACCTGTCGCCACAGCTACGGGTAAACTATTCGCCAAAAAATCTGTCAGGGTTGCACTTGGAGCGATCGGAGTTATTTGCGGTAGAAATCGCGGGCCTTCTACAGTTGTTAATCCAAAGGCTTGTTTAACTTTGATAATTGAGGTGAACTCGCTGTAAGACATCGCTCAATTTATCCTACTACTTATTACTGCCAAATTGTCAACCCCTAAAGGTCGATAAATTGTATCTCTTTGCTGATAATCCCGCCCCAAAGAACGAATCGCATTTTGCAAATCTTCGACAGATTGACAACTGCCGCCAACCGCACCGGCCATTGTTGTAATGTGCTCTTCCATCAATGTACCGCCGATGTCGTTGCAACCCCATTTCAGCGCTTCTGTAGCTCCATCTAAACCTAATTTTACCCAACTCGGTTGGTGATTGGAAATCAAATTTCCCAAGAAGATTCTCGATACTGCGGTGAGTAACAATGTATCTGCTAAAATTGGTTGGTCGCGGCCGACTCGACTCCGCAAAGGTGCTGGTGCTTCCTTTCCGACAAATGGTAGTAAAATAAATTCTGTAATGCGTGCCCGATAGTTTTGGTCGATCGCAGTTTGTTGGAGCGATCGCACTTTTTCTAAATGCAAAACCTGCTGTTCGGCTGTCTCAATATGCCCGCAAAGCATCGTACTCGTTGTCGGCAAACCCAGACTGTGAGCAGTTCCCACAATTTCCAGCCAAGTTGCCGAATTTAGTTTTTCCGGGCAAATCACCCGTCGCACAGAATCGTCGAGAACTTCCGCCGCGGTTCCCGGCATCGAACCGACTCCGGCATCCCGCAAAGCCGAAATTACATAGCTGAAACTAAGATTATCTTCTCTGGCAATAAATTCTATTTCTTGCGGCGAAAAAGCGTGCAAGTGCAACTGAGGAAACTTATCCTTAATAGTTTTCACCAATTGCAGATAATAAGGTAAAAATGCGCCGTTCAGCTTAGCTTGAAGATTTAAGCCGCCCTGCATACAAATTTCCGTTGCACCCCGCTGCACTGCATCAGTTGCCTTTTCCTGAATTTGAGCTGCATCTAACCAAAAAGCGCCCTCATCTCCTTCGTCGCGACGGAATGCACAAAAACTGCAATGCTGCTCGCAAATGTTAGTAAAGTTAATATTCCGATTGATAACGTAGGTGACAGTATCCCCTGATTGTCGGCGGCGGAGCAAGTCAGCGGTTTTTTGAAGAGAAGCTCGTGCGTCTGGCTCTGTTTGCTGCAAAAGTACCACTGCCTCTGCAGAAGAGATGTTATAACCTTGTAAAGCTCGATCGAGAATTGCATCCACAGTTTTCTTTTTAACTCAGCTACAGAATTACTGACTAGAATTAAGGCGTTTTTATATTTTAACTAATCAATTATGGAGGAACGATATTTTACAATCTCAAGTGCTACCAAACTATTCTTGACTTTCTGAACACTGAAATTATGGGCAGCTACCAACCAAATCAGGTCTTGCCAGTGCCGTCGGGGCCTTTGCAAATTCCTGCTATACAGACTTTCGGTTCAACTTTTTTACACGCAGGCACATCGCCAATTTATTTTTCCCTGGTAATTCCCACCTACAACGAGTGCAGGAATATCCAGAATATTGTGGAAAAATTGAGCCAATTGCTCGATGGTATCCTTGCCGGCAACTACGAATTAATTGTAGTCGATGACGACAGCCCCGATCGCACCTGGGAAGTCGCCCTGTCCCTGACACCGGAATATCCGCAATTGCGGGTGATGCGCCGGCAAGAGGAGCGGGGACTTTCCACAGCGGTAATTCGCGGGTGGCAGGTGGCTCGGGGCGAGGTTTTGGGCGTCATTGATGCCGACTTGCAGCATCCGCCGGAGACGCTATTGCAGCTTTTAGCAGAAATTCAGCGGGGAGCAGATTTGGCCGCTGCGAGCCGCCACGTTGGCGAGGGCGGGGTGAGCGACTGGAGCGTTGTCAGGCGATTTTTATCGCGGGGCGCTCAAACCCTGGGGTTGGTGATCCTGCCGGGAGTGGTGGGCCGAGTTTCCGATCCGATGAGTGGCTATTTTATGGTGCGCCGCAGTTGCATAGCCGGCAAAACCATGAATCCTGCTGGTTACAAAATATTGATTGAAGTGCTCGGCAGGGGGGACATCCGCTGGATTGGAGAAGTTGGTTACGTGTTTCAGGAGCGACAAGAAGGGGAGAGCAAAGTTACCTGGAAACAGTATATTGAGTATTTGCGACATTTGCTTCGGTTGCGGTTTGCCCGCTGGCCGATGGGCCGATTCCTGCGGTTTGGCGTGGTTGGTTTCAGCGGGGTGTTTGTGGATATGGGAGTTTTTTACCTGCTGCGGACTGTCCTCGGTTTGGGGCTGACTCGCAGTGCAATCTTTTCTGCTGAAGTGGCAATTATCAATAATTTTTTGTGGAACGATTTGTGGACTTTTGGTGATATTTCTAAGCGGCAGCCTGGAAAGCGCCAGCGCTTGAAACGGCTGTTGAAATTTAATGTGATTTGTTTGATGGGCTTGATTATGAATGTGCTGCTGGTGAATGTGCTGTTTAATGTTTTTAAGGTAAACGAATATTTGGCTAAGTTGATTGCGATCGCTACTGTGACGCTGTGGAATTTCTGGATCAATATGAAGCTGAGTTGGCGGGTGACGGACGTGAAGTAGGTAATGGGGAATTGTTGACTGTTGACTGTTGACGGCGTTGAGTGATGACAAATGACAAATGACAACTGACTGCTGACTGAATTAATGATTAATAACAAACAACTGTTGTTGCTATTTCTGTGGACGGCGATCGCCTTTATTTTGCGCTTTGCCAATTTGAACTCGAAACCGCTGTGGACAGACGAGTTTTCGACTCTAGTGTTTAGTTTGGGCAACAGTTTTCGCGGTGTGCCGCTCGATCGCGCGATCGAGCTTTCTACATTATTACAACCCCTACAATTGCGCCCCGAGGCTGACACCGCCGACGTGTTCCGCAATTTGCTGCTAGAAAGCAACCATCCACCAATGTATTTTATGCTCGCCCACTGGTGGATGCGACTGTTTGGGGTTTCTGAGGATAGTTTAGTTTGGATAGGGCGAGCTCTTCCTGCATTATTGGGCGTGATTTCAGTTCCAGCTATTTACTTTTTGGGCAAATTTGCTTTTAGTTCGCGTTTAGTCGGTCAATGTGCAGCCGCGATGATGGCAGTTTCTCCCTACGGCATTTATCTCGCTCAAGAAGCTCGCCATTACACTTTAGGAATTTTATTAGTTATTGCCTCTCTTTTTTGCCTCGCCTTAGCTGCAAAAAAGCTGCAACAGGGCGCTCCCCTGCCTATTTGGACGGTACTGCTTTGGGTAGTTTTTAACTGTTTAGGGATTGCGGTTCACTACTTTTTTGCACTGACTTTGTGTGCGGAAGCAATAGCATTAATTGCTGTAATCTGGCAGCAGTTTAATGGGAAGTTGCCAATTTCAAACAGTCAGCAGCCTAATATTTGGCAATTTCAAATCCTGGGGCGACTTTTAGCAGTAGCGCTCGGCACTTTAGCTGGCGGTTTAGTTTGGCTGCCGATATTTTTGTCAAATAAATACGGCAGCGAACTAACTAATTGGATAGTCAGTGGCGATCGCACATTTTTAAATTGGATCAATCCGATTTTTCAAGCTTTAGCTGGATGGATCACTGTCATGTCTCTGTTGCCGGTGGAATCGCCCAATTTGGCAGTAGTAGTTGCATCGGCGATCGTAATGACAATATTTTTTATATTGGTGCTTCCCATCCTGTTTAGCGCTCTTAAAAAGTCCTTAACAACGCCCGATAGTCGTTTAGGTACTGTTATTTTCGGCGGATTTGTACTAGGAGCAATTTTCCTATTTTTCAGCTTTGCATATATTCTAGGGATTGACCTAACTCGCGGCGCACGATACAATTTTGTCTACTTTCCGGGGGTGATATTATTGTTAGGAGCAACCTTGGCGGTTATTTTTAACACACCTACAGCAAAAAGTCAATGGTTTAATTTACCTGCTGTGGAAATTGCTGGCAAAAAAGCAGTTCTGCTAATTTTAGTAATGGGTTTTGCAAGCGGTGTGACCGTAAATTCCAATCTCGGCTATCGCAAATATTACAAACCAGACCTTTTAATTCCGATAATGCGCGAAGTATCGAAAGTTCCCGTTTTAATTGCTACTACTCAAAAGACTCATGTAGAAATAGGAGAGTTGATGGGGATAGGGTGGGAATGGGAAAGAAGTTCGGCAACGGATTTTGTAGCGGATGTAACGGATGTAACGGATGTTAGGAAGAAAGAAGAAGTTAAAGCCTTTGATTCTCCGCTGTTTCTTTTGGCTAATCAGAGAAGGGATGCGCCGGAAATAGCGGCAGGGACACTTGACAAAACACTCAGTCAATTAGAACGTCCGCTTGATCTGTGGTTGGTTAATTTTCGCGCACCTGTCAATCTAGAAGGACAAAAATGTCAGGTTGAATCGCGCGATTTGCCTGCGGTGGATGGGTATGAATATCAAGTTTATCATTGTTCCTGATTTGGCGATCGCCCGCAACTGCGATCCGATCGACTAGGGATATCTATCGATAAATTTATGACTCCGAGGCATGACAATATTCGCACAGACCTTTTGCTCTCTGACGAACTTGATTTTGGATATTTTCAGGGATTTGACGGCGAGGTGACATTTCTACAGAGTAGGCTGAATCTGGCCCAAGAAAAGATTGCGGACAGTCCGATTGACAAAACTGAGGTAATCGTCGATTTCTTCGTAAAGATTGAGTTCTTGTTCTTCGTCAGGGTTTAGGGGCAAAGTTTGTTGTTTGTCCAACAGTTCTTGGATGCGATTTTTGACAGCAGTGGAGGCTTTAAAAATGGGTATGCCTTCCACTAATTCAATGCGGACAGCTCCTTCTATAGGTAGAGTATCGCGCAGGTTTTCCAGTTTGGGCAGGATGAGCATAGTTGTGGATTTTATGGGTTTCCCTCTTGATTATATCTACGTTTTTTTCAATCTTGCCTGACACTATCGGGCACGCCCACCGCCGAAATACCCGATATTGCCTTTAAGTTTTGACACCGAATCAACTCATTAAAATCCAAACTGCGCCCTTCAATTTGCGCCACAGCCTCGATCGCCCCAAGCAAATGTCCGGCCGCTTCCCCTTCGTTGTAACCACGCCTTCCCGCTACTCTAATCGCCCCTTCATCAGCATCTAACTCTACTTGGGAACTGCGGTTATCGCGCCAAATTCGAGTCATGGCGAGTCCCGTCAAACCGCCCGCGATCGCAGTGCCGATCGCATCTCCCTGCAACAATTCTACAACAGTCCCGACAATTCCCGCCAGAGCCGCACCTTGATAAATATCCGGTTTAAACCACTTAACATTGCCCAGAAAACTTACATTCCGCAATAGCAGTAAATCCCGCTGCGGCTTAGATAGCAGCCTCCACAAATCAAAATTAATATAAATCGGGCGGGCGCTATTCCAAGGCAAAGGAAAATCGCAGTCAATTACCGTTGATTGTTGTGGCTTATTAATAATTTTACACATCATGCGGCCGGAAGCTGGCATAACATCTAACAGGCGGCGAATTTCGGGTTCGGGGTTCATAATCTTTTGGGGATTTGGTTATTGATTATTGGTTATTGATTATTGGTAATTAGACCTATTGCATATTTTTTTTGATTAATATGTCAACCGCAGATTTAAGGCAGATAAACGCCGATAATTTCCAGATAGTTTGGGAATGCTTGCAATTTGAGTCTAATCTGTAGGGACACGGCATTGCCGTGTCCTTTTCGCGTAGGTCATTTAAGGGTTTTTCTTGGAGGCGGAAGAAGGAGATTCTTGAGCTCTCGGAGCCGCTTTTTCGGTATTGGGCGAAGGCTTCGGACTGCCAATTGCTGGGGCAACTGACGGCTTTGAATTCGCGGTTGGGGATGCCAGTGGTTTCGCAGAATCAGGGGCTGTTAACGGGACCGCAGGGGCTGTCTTAGCGCCTAAAATGCTGGCGTCTCCGGTGTCAAAGGTGCCGGCGATGCAAGCGATCATCATTGTAGCTAAGGTGCCGACAAATAATGCTTTCCAACCGAGTTCGGAAATGTCTTTGCGGCGGGATGGAATTAGGGCGATCGTACCGCCGACAAATATGCCGACAGATGCGAGGTGGGCGAAGCCGGAAAGCGCGTAACTGACAATTAAAACTGTACGATCGCTCACCAGTTTTTTGGCCGATGCTTCTGCTAAACTTTGATAAGGCGGAATTGCTGTTTCTAATAGTCGGCGACCGATAATTACTGAGGCTTCCCAAGAATCTTCAAAGGGAACTCCTGTTAATAGCGTCAGGGGATAAAATAAGACTCCCATAATGTTGGCTAAGGTGACAACTTTGAAAAAGCCACCAATTGGGCCGGGCAAAATTGCGAGCCAGCCAAAGAATTGATTAATTAAGGAAACTAAGCCCAATATTAAAATCAAAACAGCGGCAATAGCTACCGCCATTTTTACACCATCCAATGCGCCAATTATCGCTGCATCCAAAGGGCTGACTCGTTCGATGGGTTCTCCCCCAACTGTCTCTTGTTTAGGAATCTCGCCGTCCACTTCGTCAATTTCTTCGCCCACAAACTCGCGGCCTTTAGGCTTCCGTTCTTCCTTGGGAATGCCGCCCATTGTCAGGGGCACTCCCGTTTCCGGTACTAAGATTTTGGAGAGGACAAAGCAAGCGGGAATGGCGATAATTGAAGCTGAAACTAAATGCCCTAAAATATTTGGAAAAACAGGCTTGAGAAAACTAACGTAAATTGCTAAAGTTGAAGAAGCGGCCGTCCCAAAACAGCAAGAGAGGATTGCACAAATTTCCGAACGAGTCATTTTCGGCAAATAAGGCTTGACGACAATTGCAGCTTCAATTCCTACGAAAATATTAGCAGCGCCACTAAGTGCTTCCGCGCCACTCAACCGCATTGTCATATAAAAGATTTTGGCAAAAACTTCGGTGATAATTTGAATCACGCCGATGTTGTATAGCAAGGCCATGAGGCCAGAAAAAAAGATGACTGTCGGTAAAGCTCGAAAGGCAAAAATATATCCTAAATTAACTGCCGGCTCTTTACCAGGTATTGGTACAACATTAGTCCCGAAGACAAATCTCGCTCCAGCATCAGCAGCGGTGAATACTCCATCCAGTAAGCCAGTAAACCACTCTAGGGCGATGCGAGTTGGGGGGAACAGGAATACTAAAAATCCCAAGACTAATTGCAGCCCAATACCCCAGATGATGACGCGCCAGGGAATATACTTGGACTGTCGGTTTTCTGAAAAAATCCAGGCGATCGCACATAAGCCAAAAATGCCCAGAAACGAGATAAGATTGTAGATAGACATGAGCCTAGTCCTTGAAATAGTTGAGAATGCCGATCGACGGTTTGCACCACATCAGTTATACTATTCATCTGACGGCAAATACTAAAAAAAATAACGGGCAGATGAATTACGCACTCAACAGCGTACTTATGTCATTGCTTAGGTCATTCCGAACTCTGCGGATCTTTAGCAACCCTTGATTTGCCGTAATTACCAGCAGTTTAGATAGAAACTCTAACACATGGAAGCTTTTGCTCCACATCCTCCTGAATGGACTGCGACGGCGGTTCACGCTAATGAGTTTTGCTGCCCCAAGTGCGGCGCTAGCTGTACGGATGCCGCTGAGGTCTGGATTAATCGCCGATCGCCAGTATACACCGAGTTCAACCGCCGCAAGTGGCAAGAATTTTACCGCTGCCAGTGTAGCGGCGTGTGGTGGGCCTGGAGTAACGATAGGCCTCCTTCTGAACTTGTGCGTCGCGATGAGAACTCGGATGATGACTCGGCTGATGATTTTTAGAAAGGTGACAGAATTTTCGATTTTCGATTTTATTTAAAATTAGGGTAAGTTGTAGATGGCGCACCCTAAACTCAGAGAGGTTATCGCTCGTTCTTAACTAATTGAACACGTCAAGTATTCCCTTGACTACGCCTTCCATTACTTTTTCAATTAAGCTCAATTCATTTTCGCCGATCGACTCATTCAACAGCATTGACTGAATTCTCTGTCTGTCATTGCGAGTCAGTTCGCCTGACGAAAATATCTGCTCAACTATTTGTTCCGTTAGAAATGGGAAAGTTGGAGTTTGCATGATTGGCCTCTAAAAGCATCAATATTTTGTTTTTAACTTCATTAGAGCAGCCAGTTATTTTGGGGGTTTTTGCCGTCCCACCCAATCATTGCTGCAATCATAAGGCTTTGAGGGCATTTTGTCAAGACACCTGCGACAGATAAATATAAAATCTGCATTAAATTTCCAATATTCTGGCAACGGGTGGTTTTGAAGTGCGATCGACCCCCGGCAGTGCCGGTGTTCGATCGACCTTTTTAAGTTTATTGGCACTGGGGCGGAACATTACAGCTCAAAAAAAATCAAAACTACAATAGATTTGAATTGGTAATCGGGAATTGGCTTTTCTGAATTCCCTCATCCTTCCGGCTAATGACTAATGACTAATGACTAATGACTAATGGCTTCCTCCAATGACCTATTTTCGTTCTGCTCTAATTTTGACATTAGGTTTTTGGCTGCTACCGCTAGCAGTGCGATCACAACCTGTAGTTCCTGCTACTGACGGCACGAATACTGTTGTTAAGTCCGAGCAAAACCGCACAGACATTAGTGGCGGACAACTGTCGGGAAATGGCGCCAATCTGTTTCACAGCTTCAGCCAATTTAATCTCAGCGAAGGTCAAATAGCTAATTTTCTAACTAATCCAAATATTCAAAATATTTTAGGGCGGATTTCCGGCGACAATGTTTCTATAATTA
Organism: Microcoleus sp. LAD1_D5; assembly: GCF_036702115.1. Classification (NCBI taxonomy): domain Bacteria; kingdom Bacillati; phylum Cyanobacteriota; class Cyanophyceae; order Oscillatoriales; family Microcoleaceae; genus Microcoleus; species Microcoleus sp. LAD1_D5. Next base: position 131,611 of record NZ_JAUBSA010000003.1, read on the forward strand.
ACGGTCTGATTTCTGTAACCGGTGGCAACTCGAATTTATTCTTAATGAATCCGGCGGGAATTGTCTTCGGTCAAAATGCTAGATTAAACGTGCCGGGGTCGTTTTTCGCGACAACGGCTACAGGTATTGGTTTCGGCGACCGCTCGTTTAATTCGAGCGGAATTAATGATTACAAAGCTTTACTGGGAAATCCTAATCAATTTAATTTTAATAACTTACAAATTGGTACAATTGTCAATGCGGGAAACTTGGCAGTGGGCAGCGGGCAAAGTTTAACTTTGCTCGGTGGCACAGTTATTAATACAGGACAATTATCCGCTCCCAACGGTCAAATTACTGTAGCTGCTGTTCCGGGACAAAATGCAGTCCGCATCAGTCAAATAGGCAATTTATTGAGTTTAGAAATTACTCCGTCTTTGCAGTCAGAAACATCTGCGATCGCCCCACAAGCTTTGCCTCAGTTGCTGACGGGCCCCGGCGTAGCGTCAGCCACAGGTTTAACGACTAACGAACAAGGTCAATTGGTACTCACTGGCGGCCAAACAGTGCCGACAGTTGCAGGAAGTGCGATCGTCTCCGGTTCGGTAAATGTATTTGGTCCTTCTGGGAATGCTGGCGGCACAGTCAATATTTTAGGGGAAAAAGTTGGACTGTTCGGCGCAAATATCAATGCTTCCGGGACAGATGGCGGAGGTACTGTGCGCGTCGGAGGCGGTTTCCGGGGGATGGAAACGGTGCCAAACGCACTGGTAACTTATGTTAGTCCTGATTCTACGATCGCAGCAAACGCGATCGACCGTGGCAATGGCGGCACTGCGGTAATTTGGTCAGACAATATAACTCGCTTCTTCGGCAATATTAGTGCTCGCGGGGGTACTGCCGCAGGTAACGGCGGAAGAGTAGAAGTTTCGGGCAAAAATGCTTTAACTTTCCAAGGAGAGGTCGATACCCGCGCGACTAACGGTGCGATCGGCAATTTGTTGCTAGATCCGGCAAATATTACGATCGTCAGCGGTAACGGCGACAGCAGCGCACCATCAACTGGCGGGGAACTCCAATCGACACCAGAACCCAATGAAACATCGATCTCAGAAGTGCAGTTGGAACAGATGGCGGCCGGCAGCAACGTGATTCTAGAAACCCCCGGCTACATCACCCTCCAAGACTTGTCCGATAACAAACTTTCCCTGCAAGCGAGAACGGGAGACACCGTAACATTTAGATCCGGCGGAGTGTTTGTTGTCAATGACTCCAAGGACGCAATCGAGACTCAAGGTGGCAACATCAACATTTTCGCCAGCAGCATCTCTCTGGGCGGACTCAATGCTAACGGCGGTAATATCGCTCTCACTGCTAACGGCATTGACTTCAGAGGCGGCAGCAATTCCGTCAGCAGTGCGGGGGGAACAATTCGCTTGCAACCCAACGATAGCCGAGCGATTCGGATCGGTGGCACCGGCGATATTTTGGGCATTTTGGACTTGACGGCAACGGATCTCGGCGCTTTGGCGGGGGGTTTCAGTTCGATCGCGATCGGGCGCGAAAACGGTAGCAGCTCGTCGATCGCGATCGTCGCACCCATTACCTTCAACAGCCCGCTGACACTTCAAGGCAGGTCGATCGTGATCGACAATCCCCTGAATACAAGCGGCAGCGCTGGCTTGACTCTCGACGCGCCCCAAACTGATCTCAAGGCCAACATTGCGACATCCGGCGGCGATCTCACTTTTACAGGAAACGCATCCCTCAATGCTGACGTGGCTTTGAGCACAGAAGCTAGGGGCAACATTCTGTTCTCCGGTAGCCTAGACGGATCTCGTGCCCTGAGACTAGACGCTGGGCGAGTGCTGTTCGGCGCTACAGTCGGTCAAGCTGCACCGCTGGCGAGTTTGACTGTAAACGCCGGCAGTACCCAGGTTTCGGGCAATATTGCGACATCTGGCGACATGACTTTCAACAGTGCCGTCACAGTCGATCGCAGTACCGCCCTAGCCACCACTACCGGCAATATCGCTTTTGCCAATACCCTCGACAGCACGCTGGGCAGAGCAAATAATTTGACGCTGCGCGCTGGCGGCAACATTACTTTTGACGGCCTAGTCGGTCAAACTCAGAGGTTGGGCCGGCTCTCGGCTGACGCTACTAGCGTGACGGCTGCTTCCACAATTACAGCACGCACTTTGAGCGTTAACGCGCGAGATTCTGTTACCTTCGGGGGGGAGAGCACGGCCGCTTTGGGAGCCGATATCAAGGCAGCAAATGTCCTCTTAGAGGGTAATTTAAGGACGGGTGGCGGCAACGTGAACCTGCAAGGAAGCCGCGAGGTTCGGACTGGCAATATTACCTCGAACGGCGGGAGGATTCGGGTTGAGGGAAATACTGTTGCTGCGGGTGTGATCGACTCGTCATCGGCAACGGGAACAGGAGGCGCGATCTCTCTCCAAACCAATGCTGGGCCTTTAACTGCGGGAGCTTTGAACGCTTCGGGGGCGATCGGCGGAAATATTGTTGTCACCTCTTCATCGGGCATTTCGGCTCTAGATATCAACTCCAGCAGCACTTCAAACGGCAACGGCGGAGGCGTTTCCTTGAGCGCGACTGATAACATTCAGTTGGGCTTTATCAATGCTCAAGGTGGCCCTGGTGGCACTGGGGGCAGCGTTGATGTGACAACCCTCGGTTTGTTTCGATCGAACAGTGTTTTCAACGATATATCGGGCAATTCTTCGAGTATTTCTACTGCCGGAGGTGCGGGGGCGGGGGCAGTCGCAATTGGCCACGGAGGCGGTATTGATCGACCGTTTGTAGTTGGCGGCGCGATCGATAATGGAACCCAGGGAAGCATTAATGCTGGCGGGGGAAACGCCATTTTGCCCACTTTTTCTTTTGGACAAACTTACACCCAAGGAAGTTTACCAAATCAGATTTCCCTAGTTACGCCGGGCCCGCCCTCTACTCCTGCACCAATTCCTGCACCAATTCCCGCACCAATTCCCGCACCAATTCCCGCACCAATTCCCACACCAATTCCCGCACCGCCTCTAGTTTCCGTAAATCCTGAGCCTCCCCCGTCACTTCCTGCGTCTTTGCAAGTAGAATTGCGATCGCCAAACCGAGAGAAAATTTCCCCAAATCGCCAGGAGATTTTGGTTCCTTCTCGCAGATTCGATTCGGCCGGATCGGGAGTTTTAGAGTTTGAGCAAACCTTTACTCGCGAGTACGAAAAATATCTAGACTTGCCCGCAAGAACGCCGATTAGTAATATGTCGGTAATTTACGAAACTCTTCGCAAAAACGAAAAAAATACCGGGATAAAATCGGCCATTATTTATATGAATTGGGTCAGCGGCTTGGCTGCCACCACTGCCAAAGAAAATGGTTCAGTGCTGGTGGCAAGTCAGGATTTATCTAATCTATCGCCTGTGAGAAAAAACCGCACCTCCGGGCCTCCTCGCGTCTTAGAAGATAAGTTAGCCCAGAGGTTGCCGCCGGATGGCAAAGAAGTTTCCGATGTTCCTAACGGGGAGCATTTAGAATTAGTGTTAGTAACAGCTAATGCTGAACCGAGGCGCGTTTTAATTCCAGCGACAACCCGCTGGCAGGTGTTGCAATTGGCTGACGCCCTGCAAAGCGAAATCACTAATCCCCGCAAAAGAAGCAGCATTAGTTATTTGGATACGGCGCAAAAACTTTATCGGTGGTTAATTGCGCCAGTTGCTGCCGATTTGACAGCTTTAAATATTGATAATTTAATTGTAATTCCGGCAGCCGGTTTGCGGAGTGTGCCGTTTGCGGCCCTTCACGACGGCAAAGGCTTTTTAGTTGAAAAATATAGCATTAGCGTGATGCCGAGTCTGAGTTTAACGGATATCGGCTACGACAATATTGCGGATGATGAAGTTTTGGCAATGGGGGCGTCGGTATTTGAAGATAAAGCACCATTGCCGGCGGTACCGGTGGAGTTAGAGTCGATCGCGCCGCCCGATCGCGGAAAATCATTTTTAAATCAAGATTTTACTCTCGCCAATTTGCAAGCTCAGCGGGCAAATCGGCCTTTTGGTATCATTCACTTAGCAACTCACAGCGAATTCCAGCCCGGGGAACCGAAAAATTCTTACATTCAGTTGTGGGATACTAAATTGCGTATCGATCAAATGCGGCAGTTGCGGTGGAATGAACCACCGGTGAATCTGTTAGTTTTAAGCGCGTGCAGTACCGCTTTGGGCGATGCAGAGGCGGAGTTAGGGTTTGCGGGTTTGGCGGTAGCTAGCGGTGCTAAATCGGCTTTGGCGAGTTTGTGGGAAGTCAGCGATGAGGGGACTTTGGGGCTGATGACTGAGTTTTATCGCCAGTTGCGGGCCCCCAGACGCGGTGGCAATTTGATGATCAAAGCGGAGGCTTTGCGGCGCGCGCAATTGGAGATGCTGCAGGGGCGTGTGCGGATTCAAGACGGGATGCTGCGAGTCGAAGGGCTTTCTATGAGTCTAATTTTGCCTCCGGAAATTGCGGCGCGGGGCGATCGAGTGCTTTTGCATCCTTATTATTGGGCCGCCTTTACAATGATTGGCAATCCTTGGTAATGGGAATGTTGAATAAAGAAGGAAAAAGAGGCGTTGCTGAATCAAGGTATCAATAGTGCAGGAACTGGAATATCCTGACATTTTAGGTAATGTATAGCAATCCTAAATCATTTGTGAATTTCTTACTCCATCCCCTCTTGATAAGGGGAGGGTTGGGGTGGGGTAAAAAATTTACGACTCCTGCAAGGATTGCTATATGGAGTGATTTGCACTCGCTTTCATTACATGGTAATTCCCCATATTTATACTCGAATTATGCAGCGCCCAAATCTCCTAGGAAGCTCAGGGGCGATCGCACTTCACTCTGTTTTGCTTGCTTTTGCAGGAAACTCTAGAGCGATCGGACTGCTGAGGCGAATGTTTAGCCGTCTTATTTTTAAGAAATGTTAACAAAAAATAACTTTTCCTTTAAACCTTAAGCTTTTCTTAAAATTTCGGGTATAGTTATGTATTAGAAGATACATCTACTTAATACATTGACACTTTCTAAAAAAAAATTGAGTATTAATACTGAGAAGAGGCTGTAAGAATGATTAACTTAGCTGGCTACGAGATTACCAACCAAATTCACGAAAGTAACAATTCTTTAGTTTACCGAGGACTGAGAAAGCAAGACAACCAACCGATAATTCTCAAATTTCTCAAACAAGATTATCCGATGCCAGCTTCGTTAGTCAGATACAAGCAGGAATACGAAATTACACGCAATCTTAACCTAGAAAGTGTACCGCAAACCTACAGCTTAGAAAGATACCAGAACAGTTTGGCTATCATTTTCGAGGATTGTGGTGGAGAATCATTAAAGCTCTTGTTGGCTTCTCACCAACTTAAATTAGAAGAATTTTTCTTAACAGCTATTAAAATAACCAGGGCTTTAGGTGAAATTCATCAACATAAAATTATTCATAAAGATATCAATCCCAGCAATATTATCATTAACTCAACCACAGGGCGAGTTCAAATTATAGATTTTGGCATCTCTACTGTTTTAAAGCGCGAAAATCCTACCCTAAAAAATCCTAATGTTTTAGAAGGCACTCTTAGTTATATATCGCCGGAACAAACAGGCAGAATGAACCGCTCGATCGACTATCGCACTGATTTTTACTCATTAGGAGTCACTTTTTACGAACTCCTAACAGGGCAATTGCCATGGGATTACAGCGATGCAATGGAATTAATCCACTGTCACATTGCTAAACAAGCAGTACCGCCCCATCAAATCAATCGAGAAATTCCTAAAGTTGTTTCTGATATTGTGATGAAGCTATTAGCGAAAACCGCTGAAGCCAGATATCAAAGCCCTTGGGGAATTATCGCTGACTTAGAAGAATGCCTAGAACAATTAAAAACTACGGGAGGAATTGCAGATTTTGCGATCGCCCAAAAAGATATTACAGATAAGTTTCAAATCCCTCAAAAACTCTACGGCAGAGAAACAGAAGTTGAAACCTTATTAGCAGCCTTTGAGCGAGTCAGCAGGGGCAGCACCGAAATGATGCTAGTATCCGGTTACTCTGGCATTGGTAAATCCGCCTTAGTACAAGAAGTTTATAAACCAATTACTAAAGCGAGAGGTTATTTTATTGCCGGAAAATTCGACCAATTTCAAAGAAATATCCCTTATGCGGCTGTTGTCAAAGCCTTTCAATCATTAGTCAAGCAACTCTTAAGTGAAAGCGAAAAGCAACTCAATACCTGGAAAGAAAAACTTTTAGCAGCTATTGGCGCTAATAGTCAAATCATTATAGATGTCATTCCTGAAGTAGAATTAATCATTGGCCAACAGCCTACAGTACAAGAATTAAGCGCTACAGAAGCACAAAACCGATTTAATTTAGTATTTCAAAAATTCATCCGCGTGTTTTGTTCATTTGACTATCCCTTAGTCATCTTTCTCGACGATTTACAATGGGCTGATTCCGCCACATTGAAATTGCTACAAGTAATGATAGCAGATGAGCAAACCAATTATCTATTTCTAATTGGTGCTTATCGAGACAACGAAGTTAACCCATCTCATCCTTTAATAATGACTTTGGATGAGCTGCAAAATCAAGGTGCAAGAATCGAGCGAATTACTTTAACTCCCTTACACCTTCACCAGATAGGCAACTTAATTGCTGATACCGTGCGTAAAGACACAGAATCAGCCCTCCCCCTAGCAGAGTTAGTTATCAATAAAACTCAAGGTAATCCTTTTTTTGTCAATCAGTTTCTCAAAACTCTCTATCAAGAAAACCTGCTAAAATTCAATTTCCTCAAAAGAAACTGGGATTGGAACATTTCAGAAATTGAATCAGTAGGTATTACTGATAACGTCATTGAATTGATGCTTGGCAAATTGAAAAAACTGCCCGTATCAACTCAGCAAGTTTTGCGTTTGGCTGCTTGCGTGGGTAATAGTTTTGACTTACACACTCTCTCAATTATTAATGAGAAATCTTGGGGAGCCACGTTTCAAGAACTATTGCCAGCCATTCAAGAGGGATTGATTCTAACTACTTCTGAGTTAGGTGCTACCGAATCCGAAATAATTAATTCAGACCTGGTAATTACTACTTATAAATTTTTGCATGACCGCGTGCAGCAGTCAGGTTACGCTTTGATTGACTCAAAACTGCAAACCGCAATTCACCTACAAATTGGTCGCCTATTACTAGCGAATATTTCTCCTGAGCGACGAGCCGAAAGAATTTTTGAAATTGCCGATCATTTAAATTCGGGTCGGAATTTAATCATTGATGATAACGAGAAAACTGAACTAGCTATTTTAAATTTAACAGCCGCTCGCAAAGCCAAAGATGCAACGGCTTATGCTGCTGCCAGAGACTACTTAAAAATCGGTCGAGAAATTTTACCGGGCGATATTTGGCAAGAATCCTACGAACTAGCTTTTACCTTTCATAAGGAGCTGGCAGAAGCAGAATATTTAAACGGGAATTTTGAAGCATCAGAAGCTTTAATAGAACTGGCCTTTGCCCGGGCAAAATCTGACATAGAAAAAGCCGAAGTTTACAACATTTTGATCGTGCAGTATACTCTGCTGACTAAATATGAATTAGCAGTTCAATCTGGATTAAAAGCCCTTCAATTGCTGGGAATAGACTTGGCTGAAGATAATTTAAGCGAGGCGGTGAATGGTGAACTGGCGGCAGCTAAAGCCAACTTGGCAAACCAAGAAATTGCTTCATTAATTAATGCAGAAAAGATGAAATATCCGGCTCAACAAATTGCCATGAAATTATTGGGCAACATGGGGCCACTAACGTTCTTTTCATCTCAAGAACTGTGGAAGTTGACTGTGATCAAAGGGATTAACCTTTCTCTTAAGTACGGTTTTGTGGCGGGAGGATCTTACTGCTATTCGTGTTATGGAATTATCCTGAATTCAATTTTAGGGGATTACCAATCGGCTTATGAGTTTGGCAGACTCGCTCTGAATCTCAGCGAAAATTCAAATAACTTGTCTCAAAACTGCCAAGATAGTGTGATTTTTGCCAATTACTTAAACTGCTGGGTGAGACAGCTCAAAACTACTGCTGAAATTAATAATGAAGGGTATAAAGTTGGCTTGCAATCTGGTAACTTGCAATGGACAGGTTATAACCGGATGTTTCAAACTATTACCTATTTCTTCCAAGGCATGAATTTGAATAATCTCTTGGAAGATATTGGCAAGTCGCTCCATTTTTGCGAGCAAACTAAAAATTTGTGGGCAATTGATATAATTCTGGCTAATAAATTAGCAATTTTAAATTTGATGGGCGAAGAGGATGAAATTAGCGAAAGACAGCATTTAGAAAATTTCCACAATCGTAAAAGTATGGCGGCTCTGTGCGAGTTTTATGTTTTAAAAGCGCAGACTTTCTATCTTTACGGACTGTATAGTGAGGCGCTAGAATCATCGGATCGCGCGGCAGAACTGATCGATTATTTGATGGGTCACATTTCTAGTGCTCACCATAATTTTTACCGTTGTCTGATTTTAACGGCTCTGTATTCAGAAGTTTCTGAATCGGAGCAAAAAGATTATTGGCAGCAATTAGAAGCTAATCAGAAACAAATCAAAATTTGGGCGGACAACTGCTCGGAAAGTTTCGCACATAAATTCTGGCTAGTGGCGGCTGAAATGGCGAGAATTTCAGGTCGAGATTTGGAGGCGATGGATTTGTACGATCGCGCGATAGCCGAGGCTAGAGAGCATGATTTTATTCAGAATGAAGCGCTGGCGGCGGAACTGGCTGCTAAGTTCTGGTTGGCGAAAGACAAAGAAGAATTTGCCCAAATCTACTTGACTAAAGCCCACTATGGCTACCAATACTGGGGTGCTAAACGTAAAGTGGAGAGTTTGGAGGAAAAATATCCCCAATTAATAGCGAGAACTTCAGGGAAGACAACCACTCAAACTAAAGTTAATCGAACTACGACGGCGACTACTAGCAACAATTTGGCAGATACGTTAGATTTAACTACTGTGATGAAAGCTTCCCAAGCGATTTCGGGTGAAATAGTTTTGAGTCGGCTGCTGGAAAGATTGATGAAAATTGCGATCGAAAATGCGGGGGCCCAAAAAGGTTTTTTGATTTTAGAAAAAGCGGGAAACTGGGCGATTGAGGCGGAAGGTTCGGTGAAGGAGGATGAAGTTAGTGTGCTGCGATCGCTTCCTCTCAATCCAACAGCAGCTTCTGGCGACACTCCTTTGCTGGCAAGTGCGATCGCCAATTATGTGATTCGCACTCAGGAAAATGTGGTGTTAAATAATGCTGCTCAAGAAGGACAATTTACCCGCGATCCTTATATTGCAGCCACTCAACCGAAATCTATTCTTTGCACTCCTCTGCTGCACCAAGGTAAGTTGACAGGCCTTCTTTATTTGGAAAATAACCTGACTGAAGGGGCTTTTACTACCGATCGGCTTGAGCTGTTAAAACTGTTATCTGCCCAAATTGCTATTTCTATTGAGAATGCTCAACTTTACAAAAATTTACAGGAGTTTAATCAAAACTTAGAGCAATTAGTGAGCGATCGTACTCAACAATTATCCAACACCCTAGAGGCTTTAAAAGCCACCCAAACTCAGCTCGTCGAATCGGAAAAAATGGCATCTCTGGGAGGATTAGTTGCTGGTGTTGCCCATGAAATTAATACTCCGATCGGAGTGGGCGTCACTGTTGCTTCAGCTTTGGCAGAAAATACCACAGAATTTGCATCTATTTATAAAAGTGGCAAAATGAAGCGCTCAGATTTAGAAGAGTTTGTCGATATTGCTAGTCAAAGCAGTAAGGCGCTTCTAATTAACCTAGATCGGGCGGCAGCATTGATTCAAAGCTTTAAGCAAGTAGCAGTCGATCGCTCTAGCGAAGAACGACGTACTTTCCAGATCAGACCTTATCTTGATGAAATTTTATTACAATTAAAACCCAAGTTGAAAAATAGCCAACATTCGCTTAAAATTAAGGGAGATAGCAAGATCGCCATAGATTCTTATCCAGGAGCGTTATCCCAAGTTGTGACGAACTTGCTGATCAATTCTCTGATTCATGCCTACGAACCAGGGATTTCTGGGGAAATAATCTTTGCTTGGGAGCAAGAAGGTAATCGGCTAAGGTTTGAATACGCCGATGAAGGTAAAGGAATTCCTCCAGAAAACTTAAGTAAAATTTTTGAGCCATTCTTTACCACTAAGCGTGGTCAAGGTGGCAGTGGGTTAGGGTTACATATTGTGTACAATTTAGTCACCCAAAAACTCAAAGGTGAAATTGAATGTCTAAGTGAGGTGGGAAGAGGAACAAAGTTTATTATTAAATTACCCATGCAAATTGATTCACAAATGTAGAGTTCCAATTCCGATTTCTGGGCAAATATAACTAAGTAAGTCCACCTCATTAAAAGTAAAATAAGCATGAGTGAAAATGTTGCTGTGTAACTCTTCTTCCTTCTGCCTTTTTCTTAACAGGTTTTCTAACTTCAAACCTAAACATTAGTAAAAAATAAAGGTGTACAGCAATGAAAAGTGATGTTGACGATTTGTTAACTAAACCATCTCCAGAAACAGTATTCTTTGCCGAAGTAATCGACTCGGATGACGAGATATTGTTTGCCGATGAAACCACAGAAGAAAAACTGAGTGAAAGCTGGAAAATTTTAGTTGTAGATGATGAGTCTCAAGTTCACACCGCTACCGAAATTTCACTAAGGAAGTTTGTCTTTGAAAACAAATCTTTAACCTTCATTAAGGCTTACTCGGCTCGTGAAGCTAAACAGCTAATCCAAGAAAATCCTGATGTTGCCATTATCTTACTTGATGTAATTATGGAAACAGATGATGCTGGCTTAAACTTTGTTAAATATGTCCGCGAAGTCTTAGGCAACCAGTTAGTGCGAATTATTTTACGCACGGGTCAACCCGGACAAGTACCTGAAAAAAGCATTATTATCAATTACGATATTAATGACTATAAAACTAAAACTGAATTAACGACATCAAAGCTATACACTACGATGCTAACAGCTTTGAGAAGTTTTTCTCTAAGTCATAAATTACAGTCTGAAATAGAGCGGCGCGAACAAGTAGAGAAAGCACTCCGTATCAGTCAAGAAAAAGAGTACCAAAAATCTCTTGCTTTAGAACATTTTGTCAAAGAACTGCAAGAAACACAACTACAGTTAGTTCAAAGTGAAAAAATGTCTAGTCTCGGTCAATTAGTTGCCGGTGTTGCTCATGAAATCAACAATCCGGTTAACTTTATTTACGGTAATCTCTCCCACGCCAACGACTATATTAAAGAACTCATTAATATGTTGAATCTTTACCAAAGGTATTACCCGCAACCAGAAGCAGAAATTGTCCATGAAATAGAAGATGCAGAGTTACCATTTATCATAGATGATTTACCAAAATTGCTTTCTTCCATGCAGTTAGGGATCGAACGCATTCGCAATATTGTTCACTCTCTACGCAATTTTTCGCGGTTGGATGAAACTGAAATTAAATCAGTAGATATCCACGAAGGCATTAATAGCACTTTGATGATCTTACAGCACCGACTAAAGGCTAAGTCTGATCGACCTGCTATTAATGTGATAAAAGACTATGGTGCATTGCCACTTGTGAACTGTTATGCGGGTCAGCTCAATCAGGTGTTTATGAACCTTTTAGCGAATGCTATAGATGCTTTAGAAGAGCGGCTAAGTAGAGAAGATGGTGCAGGTTGTCACCCCCAGATTTTGATTCGGACTGAAGTTGTACCCGGCAATTCGCATGACAACATTAGCTCGGCTTCCCACATCCTGGTAACAATTGCTGATAATGGTGTGGGCATGACAGAAACAGTTCGTGCTAAACTTTTTACTCCCTTTTTTACTACTAAACCCATAGGAAAAGGTACAGGCATGGGATTGTCCATCAGCCGAAAAATTCTGATAGAAAAACACTGCGGTCAATTGGAGTGTATTTCTACGCCAGAGCAGGGAACGCAGTTTATTATTGATCTGCCGACTATCTGTAGAGCCACTAATATCGCCGTAGCTAATGCCTAGAAAACTTATCTGGCTGAATTGATCATATACCGGGTTTCAGTTGCATGAGAATAGGGTAATTGCTAATTCCTCATTAATCGGAATTCTGACAGAAATTTTTCCCGCATCAAGTCCCCCCTTTTCTGGGGTGGGGACTTGATGCAATACGGTTCAGTTAGTGCTAAAACCTTTGAACCACTTTGGATTATTCTTAATCAAGGGAAGTGCTATTTTATGTGACAGATTGCTGGAAAGTTGACCGAAGTTTTAGTGCTGATATCAATTCCGGTTGCACCGGAATTATTGTTGACTGTTGACTGTTGACTGTTGACCGAAAGCATCCAGGATACAAGCCGCCGGATTCATCCGTCCAGAAATAAAAAACCTGTATCCGATGAAACTTGCCCCCCGAATTTATCCGTGGGGTCAATGCTTCAATTCTTTAATCTAAAATCTAAAATCGCGCAATCGATTGACTGTTGACGGGCGGGTCGAAAAACTGAATGGTTGAGTGTTAACTGTTGACTCGATTTTATTATTCCGATGCAACCGGAAACGATATGATTCAGGTAAAATTATTAGCAAAAACTATAGGAAAAGACTTGACGGAAAAAATACAATATGAAGACATTATTTTCCTCACTTGAATAAAAAAATATTGGCTACTCTAAATCTGAACAAAGGCTCAGACACTCCGTTGGATCGATTATTAATTCACCCTTCCCAAATTTGCCGATATTCCAATTCCATATCAAAATCAAAGAAATTATTTTGGTTTTATGCGATCGCCGGCGTTGCTTAGTGATACCCTAATTCAGCAACGCCTTTTTTTATAGTAATATCATCAAGGCAATCAACGCTTTTCGCTTTGCCGTAAATGCCGCCCGATTTCTTGATGACATATGTGCCAAAAATACAGTGATAAATTCAGAAGAGCTAATAATTTAGTGCCGTCTTCTAACATCGCGTGTACTCCTAGACTTTGAGACTCAAAAATATCCTCAAACCGTGAGATAGCAAACAAGAGGAATGCTACGACTAATGGCAGGTAAGGAGTGGTTTTGATGTATAGCCAAAACTTAACTCCGTAAAGGAAAACCGCCGTACCATAACACAAATAAATAAATTTGAGAGATATGCCCAACCGAGAAAGAATCAAAGTCATCCGAAACCTGTCATCCAGGAAAAAGACTCCCAGTAGTAATGCACTAAAAAATAAGAATATCCCCGATCGACTCCGCGGCTCTTTTTGGCGCAACACTCCGAAAGTAAAGGCACAAATTGCTACTGGGATGCACCAGAGGACTTCGGAAACTCCGGTGAGAATGCCTTCGTAAGGGAACCAGAAATTAAAAGGATCGCTAAACAGGCGTTCAACTCCGTCTCCCTGGTTGTTGAGTTTTGCGTATACGCTCAGCCCGCCCAAAATCAGAACAGTCAGAATGTTAAAAGCAGCTAAAAACCGTACACGAAAAAAGTGTTTTTTGAAAATTTCTAAAGAATGTGAAAACTTGGGAATTTTATCGAATAAATGCAGATGCTTCATAAAAAATGTCTCTAATCAATACGGATCGTTACTTATTCACGGGTAGCCAAACCACAAATGTAGTGCCACGCTCCGCTGGATATAATAAATTAGTTTCTGCAGAGGGCAGCCATTCAGGATTGACTGGGGAAAATACTTCTATTTCTCCTTGCATTTGGCGAACTAAATCGCGGGCGATCGCCAAACCCAATCCTGTGCCGGGAATTGCGGTCTGCGCTTTTTCTCCCCGGTAGTGCCGCTCAAATAAATGCTCTAAATCCTGGGGGGGAACGCCGGAACCTGTGTCGCTGACTGCAACTGCTATGGCAGGCAATTGGCTGTATCCTGCCCGATCGCCATCCGCTGCTTTGTACCTTACTTTAATATAAATTTGGCGACCGACAGGGGTATATTTCAAAGCATTGTCAATTAAATTGCTCAAAACCTCGCGCAAAGCTCGATCGTTCGCTGAGACTGGCGGCAAATCCGCCTCTAGGTCAGCTACCAATTTCAGATGCCTTTCAGAGGCGATCGCCTCGGCGGAAGTTAACAGCGGTTTTAAGACTTCTGCCACAAAACAGGATTCCTGCAAATGGGCCGCAGGTGACAGCGACAGAGGAGAATGCCGGATTGATTCCACATTGGACATTGCTTTTTCTGAAGTGCCCGATGGCAGTTTTAGATGTGCTTCGCCGGTGTCAACAGTTCGATCGAACTGGCCGAGCAACTCTTGCAGCCGATCGCTCTCTCGGACAATACTAAAAGCCACATTGCGGTTTTTGTCTTCCGGTACCAGCCGCCGCGCTAACAACTTGCCAAAAGTTCGCAACGCTGTCAGCGGACTTTTGAACTGGTGGAGCAAATTGTGCATCGTGTCGTAAACCTGAGCCTGGATTTGCCGAGTTGCGCCCAATTCCTGGTGCATCCACTGCGATCGCTGGTCTAAAATGCAGGCTAGGGCTAAGGTGCGAGCAATTTGTTGTATCTGAGCCTCCTCTGGCTCGTTCCAAGGCCTGTCTTGCCGACCGCTGACTAGAAGTCCCATTACAGCTCCCTCGTGTATCAGAGGCGTCACAATTTGCCTCCGCTGCTGCCACACATTCTCCGGGCCTTGGCACTGATGGGAACTGCGCTCATTACCCGGAAGCGGTTCGGGTGCGATCGCCTCTACGGTTGATTCTTCCACAGAAAGAACCCGCGGCGCCAGCAGTCGCGGCACCGGTTTGACTGTCGAGCTTTCGGGAGATTGCAACCTCAACCCCTGATTTTCTTCCGATTCGGCTGAGGTTTCTGGGTAAACCGCGATCGGCACCAACTTTGCTTCGCTGCCTTCTACCAACTCTTGTGTCAGGTATACCGCGCTGAATTTCGCTCCCAAACTGACGGCGATGGCCACCTGCGAGTGGCAAAGCTTGACAAATTCTGAACTGGCTGGCATTAACATGAGCGCCACATTAAGATATCTAACGGAATTCTAAGTAAATTACAAATGATCTGCCACCGATTACTGATGAGAGACTTCTAGATTTTAGGTTTCTTCCCTTTGATAGAAGGCAGCTATGTTGAAGGCATGGGGTTTTCATGAACCCAAATTGCCCCGCATCGCCGTCCGCGCAGCTTCCACCGATCCCCAAGCTTGGCTTTTGGCGGAACTTGCGGCCAACCATACCACAACAGCTACACTTTTGTCGATCGGCACGAATGTGAAGATTATGTCGATATATTAAAAACAGTTGATTTTTTGAGCTAGAACGGATATACTGGCCTCGGATTTGGTAGCTATCATTACAACCTGTCTGCTCATACTGTCTGCTCACAGAGGAGGTAAAGAAATTGGCCAGGAGACGCAAACGCAAGAGTCGCCGCCGACAAGAAGGACGCAGAATTTTAGAGTGTGTGCCTCAATATAGCATCGAGAGCGGCGAAGATAAACCCGTAACAGCGGCTCGCAAGTTCATCCATGCAGAAGGCATTGCTCCCCCAGCATTGCTGTTAGTCAAGCGTAACGAGCATACCACTGACAGATACTTCTGGGCTGAAAAAGGTTTATTTGGAGCCCAATACGTAGAAGAGAACCATTTCTTGTTTCCCAGCTTAAAGGTGATGTTGGAAGCTACCACAGAAAAAATTCCTGTGGTGTCAGCGGCCCGCGCATAGCTCAAAATGTTTAGCTCAAAACATTGACAGCAATGTTTTTCTAAGTCTTTTAACAAAAGCGCGAGAGTTCTCATTGTCTGGAGAGTGCCAACTGAATTTTCTGCGAAAAGTCCTTAGGAATTAGGGTATAAGGAGCCATCGCAACAGGCTTGATCGCAGCCCAAGGGCGATCGCCACAATTGGCACTTTCACGATAATGGTTTTTTTTTGACTGTTTTGTCGATCAATTTGTTGATCGAACAAGTGGATCAAAAAAACAGCCAACGAGAGAGCTGCTCTTTAGTCATCGGTTTGTGTGCTCGAAGTCTAACTACGGCATCTAGCATATCAAAAAACGTTCCGCGTCAAACTTTTAATCGATCGGTTTCAAATCTAAAGCTTTTTGCATGGCTGCTAGTTCATCGCGGTGAGCTCGGACAGTAACAAAGCTCTTGGTTTGGCTTCCCGACTCAGCAACTGATTCGAGTTTGAGCGAGACTTGCTCAGAGCGTCCAGCTTTTTTCCAGTAAAATACCCCCGCCAGCGGGGACAGCAGTACCAAAGCTAGGAAAATTTGACCCTGCTGAGGAACTAGCATTCCCAAAACCAGCCCCAAGCACAGAGCGCCGCCTGCACTTAGCATGGTTAAAAAAATAGCCAAAAACCAACTCGGTCGCACAAAACCCTCAAAGGTGACTTTATAGTTGGGGGCATCGACGGCTGCAACTCGGTAAGCCCTAGAAGCAAAATACTCTTGTAGCTGGGTTAACAGTGACTCTTGGGCGCTCTCGGAAGCAAGCTTGACTTGTTCGATTCGATCTTTGACTGAGGCTTTGATGAAGAAAAACAAGCCAACAGCCAGCAGCAGCGTTAGCACAAATGTTGAAGGAAGAACAGCAGTATTCATCGGTAGAAGTTTGTGTAATTGAAATTATCTACTATTACTTTACAGAACTTTACATACGAAAGCGATCAAGGACTTACGCAGACACTTTTTTACCAAAATTCGCAGAAAGCTTTGTAGCAAGGCGTTTTTCTCCCCATCACCAAATTCTCATATCTCCCCATCGTCGCTAATTCTCAAGTGACCATGCGTAAGTCCTGACGTAGTGTAGATGCTTTAATCGCTATGCGGCGATCGAGCAAAGCGAAGGCAATCGGGCAAATCGCTTTGCAAGTAGCGCCAGCATCTCCAGGGTTTAGGCATCCGATTCCAACTCGGCTAACCTGTGTGACCAGTTTCTAAGGCGCGGGAGCGACGCTCTGAAGCGCCGTTTCCCTGACCAATGTAATCGTGCCAGAGACGAGCGAGGTCTTGAGCTTGGTGCCGCCACTCAGCGAGGATTTGATACATCCGGCGGGGGCGGCCTCGTCCTTCTACTTTTTTCCAGTAACCAGTGATTACGCCTTCATCTTCGAGGAATTTCAGAGCGCTGTAGAGAACGGTATCAGAAAGTCGGTAGATGGGGAATTCCCTCTCTAGTTGGCCAATCAGTTCTGTACCGTAGGAATCTCCCCGCAATAACACGGAGAGAATGTAACACACAGCTAATTCCTTGTTTAGATAAACAGGAGGGGGGTCTTGAAAAAATTGATAGATATGTTCAAACTTCATCTGTCTTGTCCGCTGGAAACTCTCGTGGTACCGTCAGGTTAACGGGAGAGGAAAGCGGGGCGGGGTGTGCCGCTTCCTAATGATTAAGTGGGACACTGGGGAAACAGAGGTGCAGTATTTCCCCAGTGAATGTTGATAGCCCCAAACGCTTGTCCTGCACTTCGGTAATGTTTGCCTGCGCCTTGGTTGAGCAGCGCTGACGTAACGCCGCTTACTAACTTCCTCTTCCAATCTATCGCAGCGACTATTGTCAAGTGTGCGATCGCAGGCATAAAGTTGGCAGTTACTTCCGGAGTTGGTGTTTTAACTAAAAATTAAAAATTCGCAACCTCCCGGAGCCCTTTGTCGGCCTCGTCTCTGCGCTCTAGCTTGTCTGATTTACTGTTGATGTTTGCGTCCTAGCTTGCCTTTAAACCAAACTCAGGCCTAACATGGCGCGCAATGTAAAAGTTAGAAAGACAAAAGTCGCTACAATCGAACTAATCAGGGCGATCGCAGTTGCCGGTCGATCGAGCAGGGGTTTGAGTCGCTCGAACAGGAAAAAGAAAATTCCCAGACATATCGTAATCAAAAAGCGGGGGTAGCGAGAGACGTTATTAATAAAATCTTGCATGAGCTTGGTGGGGTAAAGTGTCACAGTTCGATCTTTGACTGGTAACACTTGTGAGCGAGTTAGACAATTTTGGCACAGCCGGAGCTAAATCTGCCAATCGGGCGATCGGGCATTTTTGCCGGCGAGGCTGACATATATAATTCTAACGAAAACTTTTTGCCGATGGCTTCGGCACTGTCTGTTTAATGCCACGCGACCTCCGGTAAGAACTTCAGAAGTATTTCTATTGAGTTCTAGTTGTGATAAATATTATAGGGCCGTTATTTCTAGATAAATGTCTGCTTCCGCACCTTCTTTCGTCTTGCCACGTCCCTTTCTGAAATGGGCCGGAGGCAAAACTAGGTTGATTGGACAATATCAACCTTATTTTCCTGAAAAGTTCACAACTTACTACGAGCCTTTTTTGGGTGGCGGAGCCGTATTTTTTTACTTGGCACAACAACACCCTGCTTTGCAAGCTGTTTTAACAGATATTAATCCTGAGTTGATTAATGCTTATCGCTGTGTCAGGGATAAAGTTGAGGAGCTAATTCTACTTTTAGAAGAGCATCAGTTAGAACATACCAAGGACAATAAAGATTATTATTACTGGGTGCGATCGCGCTCCTACAAAACAGATATAGAAAAAGCAGCACGCCTGATTTACCTAAATAAAACTTGTTACAACGGCCTCTACAGAGAAAACTCAAAAGGTGAATTTAACGTTCCGATAGGTCGATACAAAAATCCTAACATTTGTCAAGCCGATTTATTGCGATCGGTCTCATCTTTACTCGCGCCAGCTCAAATTGAAGTCAGAAAATTCGATGAAATTTTGGATTTTGCTACCAGCAGCGAAGACTTTGTTTATTTTGACCCGCCTTATTATCCAATCAGTGCCACCAGTAACTTCACGACTTACAGCCGGGATAATTTCAAAGAATCGGAACAGCTTAAATTGAGAGATATTTTTGCAGAACTTGCAGAACGGGGCGTGAAAGTTTTGCTGTCTAATTCTAACTGCGATTTCATCGAAAAAATATACACCGATAATCAAGTTTTTCAAAGAGGTCGTATCCCCCAACTCATTGAAATATCAGCATCTAGGGGAATTAATTCTAATAGTGGCAAGCGCGGAAAAGTCAAGGAATTATTAATATGTTCATTTTAAATGAGACTTATTAAGCAAAATCTATACCTAAGAATATTGTGTAGGGGTAATCCGTGGTTCCCCGGCAGGTGGCAAAGTAAAGTTGCGTAATTCCTGTTAGAGATATTTGTTAGCCCAGGTAATGAAACCTTCGAGCTTGTGAACTGCCAACAGATTTTGATTGTCAGGAATTTGTTTTTTAAACCAGTCGATCGAACCTTGCCTCATACCGTCACCGCCCACTATAACAATAGTTGGAACCCCATAACAATTTTTAATATTTAAATTGAGGTAAGGATACTTCTCGTCTACTGAACCTTTGTCTTCTTGCCACTTGCACTCAACAATTAGACCCAAAGGAAACAAACCGGAATTAACAATGTAAAAATCGACATTTATTTCAGTTTCATAAATGCTAGACCCGATATAAACCTGTTTAGCATATCGCTTGGGATTTTCAGTAGAGATTAAGAGCCAATCTCGCTTGCGCTTTTTCGGCAACTGGGGACATATTTCGAGATATCCGTGACCTCTCAACGTACCTTCTACAGTTGTTTCTAAAACAAAACCAGTTTTATTGGCTCTACAACCCCTATTCATTTTGTTGGCTCCTGAATATAATCTAAATTAAGCCGATCGCACTTGAATCACCCCTCGGTCAAAAACCCGTTTGTCAGTACCGATAGAACTGACAAACATCCGGTCTTCATAGACATCAAACGTCGCAAAACTCAGGCGGCTAGCAGAATACTCCGTCCACTCAGAACGCCCCACCGGACGAGTGCCCCCGCCGGCACCGCAAATTAAATAAGTCGTACCGTTAATCGAGCGAGTGCGTTCGTAACTGTGCTCGTGTCCGTTAATATAAAGCTGCACGCCGTACTTTTGAAACAAAGGCGTCAAAGTCTTAATAAAAGATTGACTCACTCCGTAGACGCCAGAGGAATAAATCGGGTGGTGACCGAACACAACTTTCCAAGGTGCAATGCTCTGACTCAACTCTTTTTCCAGCCAAACAAGCTGATTTTTCCAATCCGCATTGTGATTGGTATCTAAAGCAAAAAACTGTACCGGATCGCGCCGAAAAGTATAGTAGCGACCTTGCATATTAAAACCCGCATATTTAACTTGCGGATCGCCGTTAGCAGTGCGGATGTCGTGATTTCCCAGACAAGCATAAAATTTTACACCTTGCTGTAATAATGGCTGATAAGGCCGCTCGAAAACAGCATTAATTTTTTCAATTTCGCCGTTATTGTAGATATTGTCCCCGGCGAGAACAGCAACATTAAAAGGGTTTTCGCGGTGATATTGCGCCATCGCCTCAGCCACAGCATACTGACCTTCTGCGCCGGTACCGGTGTCGGCTACCGAAATAAAGCGTAAAATAGGCGGTGAGGCCGGCAAAGGGACGATCGCCCTTTCTGCCTCAACGTTAGAAGGCACAGCAGCATTGGTGTCTCTACCGGAGGAAGTCCGAAGCTGAATCATTTTCGAGACTCCGGCAAAACCTAAGCTGCTGAGACTGGCTAAAATTAGAAAGTGACGACGTTTGATGCTCATTTTGATTCGGTTACAACTAATTAAATGATAAATTAAGGTTGAGATGGCTCAATTAAAATTTATCTCGTTTACATATATTTGCAACGCCCCAAGGCAGAGAAAATGTCAGAAGAACAACTAAACCAGTCAACTCCAGAAGCCTCTCAATCTCCGACACCGGAGGTTGATTCGGCTGCAAAGTCTGCCCCCACTGGCAGCAAAACTCAAAATGCCAGCAGCGCGGTTCCCAAAAATCAGAGAATCAAAGCTTTGATTGCATCGATTGGGAATTTGGGAAAAAAAGGCAAAAAATTACCAGCCGAACCGCCGTTGCAGGCCCAAAAGCCGATCGCGCCCACCGCTGCTGACTCAGCAACAGTAACTCCTCCCGCTGTTGCTGCGGAAGTTAACAGCGTACCCCCACCAAAAGTTGCTGTAAAATTTGATAAAAAGCCTGTATCCCAACGCACGGAAGGGAGTTTTTTAGAGAAAGTAGGTGTACTTTGGCAAAGTATTGTGCGGCTAGTGCGATCGTTACTGCCACCATCTACGAACCAGAAGCTGTCCGATCCACTTTTAAACGCCGCCATAGCAGCAATTCTGATCGTTGTAGTCGGTTTAACTTTCAACAGTTTCTCAGCAAAACCGCCGGAGAAAGTAGCAAAAGTGCCTTTGCCAGCAGCGCAGCAGTCGCCGGCAACGTTTGGTGATTTTATGGCGTCGGGAACGCCACAATCGCCAGAGGCGATCGTACCGTCTGAGCCAATCTCTGCTAAATTCAAAAGCAAGTTGCCCGATTTAGTGGCTCCAGAAAAACCGCAACCAGTAGAAATTATCCCACCGCCGCCGCTGACGCCGGAACAGTCTCTGATTGCTGCGATTCAAACTCAAGTTACTGACATTAAGAATCGACTGGGCGGCGGTTTAGTGGAGTCTGTTCAAGCTAATTTTTCCAGCAGCATTTTGACTGTGAAAGTCGCTGAAGATTGGTACAAACTCAGCGAAATCGAGCAAAATCAACTAGCAACTAAAATGTGGAAGGAGGCTAATTTACTCGATTTTAGTAAGTTAGAAATTGCGAATATGGAAGGGAAGTTAATAGCTAGAAGTCCCGTTGTTGGTTCGGAAATGATTATTTTAGATAGAGGGATTAATTAGAATTTAAATAGTCTGTATCTGTCAAACGTCAGACCAGCGTTACAGTCCTGGACGCAGAACATAATTATGTAGGGTGTTCCCTGCGTAACTTATGGCTGTTGATTTTTTTGAGGAAGAGCGAACTTTTCCAAACTCGGACAGAATGCTCCCATTAAATTAATAACTTTGAGGAAAATTGAAAAATGACAATTTTAACTCAAGTCGAACAAGTAGAAATTGAATATCCCAGCAGCGACGGAGAGCCGATGGCTGAAAGCGACATCACGCGGGATTACATGACTTACAGCGTAGAAGCTGTCAAGCTTTACTTTCAAGAACGTTCTGATGTTTATGTGTCAGCCAATTCTTTCATATATTATGAAGAAGGGAACACCCAGGCAGTTGTGGCCCCGGATGTTTATGTGGTGTTTGGAGTTGCCAACCGCAAAAGGGATAATTATAAAGTTTGGGAAGAAGGGGGAATTACTCCCGATTTTGTCCTAGAAATTACTTCGGAAACAACTCAGACGAAAGACCAAGAAACTAAACCAGAAATTTATCGGGATTTGGGAGTTAGGGAATATCTTCAGTACGATCCGTCGGGAGATTACCTAAATCCGATTTTACAGGGAGTACGTCTAATAAACAATCAGTACGAGCCGATTGCAGCCAACAATATCGCTTTCGATACGCTGTGGTTGTTCAGTGAAGTGCTGGGACTGGAATTGCATATAATTTCAGGAGAATTGAGGTTTAGAGTTCCTCAAACGGGTGAGTTTTTGAAGACTCACAAGGAAGAAAACCTGGGACGACTGGCAGCGGAGTCAGCTTTGCGATCGCTCTTAACTCAACTTTTAAATTCTGGGATGAGTCGGGAACAGGTAGCGCAAATGATGAATTTATCGACCGTGGAAGTGAGACGATTGGTAGGGGAAAACTTTTGATCGATCGCACTTTTCCCAGATATCCAGGATAGTGCGATCGAAGTATTGGACAAAATGTCACCAGTCAACAGTCAACAATGAAGTCATGACTAGAGAGGCTTATTAGTAGGTTTAAAACCCTGCTTTTGGAAATAAGTTCGGAATACCTCTTGAGCAATTGGTGCCGCCGATACAGAACCAAATCCGCCGCCTTCAACTATAACTGCGATCGCAACTTCCGGTTTGTCAGCAGGAGCAAAACCCACAAACATAGAATTGTCAGGATGACCGGGCATTTCCACCGTCCCAGTCTTACCAGCACTTAAAGGAATAGTACCATCATTCATGCGTTTGCCAGTACCTTTTTTCACCACGTCAATCAATCCCTGGCGAACAACATTCAAAGTTGCAGGCTTAATACCTGTGGGAACTTTTTTGGTAATAGGAGTGTTGGTTTGAGAAGCCAATAAATGCGGCTGAACTCGATAACCGCCATTAGCAACAGTTGACACCATCACAGCCAATTCTAGGGGAGTACAAAGTACCAAACCTTGACCGATCGCCATTGTTACTGTATCGCCCACATACCAATCTTCCCCATACATTTTCTGTTTCTCTGCTGGTACGGGAACTTGACCGTGATTGGCGGATTCCAACCCCAAAAGATCTAAATTAATAGTACCGCCAATGCCCATCGCTTTAGCCGCTTTAGCCATTTGTTCTGGGCCGGCAGCCATACCTACTTGATAGAAAAACGTATTGCTGCTGTAGGCTAAAGCATCGCGGAAACCGATAACGCCGTAACCGCCGCTGTGTTCGTTAAAAGAAATTCCGCCGATCGTAATTGAAGAAGAAGTGCCCAAAGTCGAGTCAGGAGAAAACTTGCCTGACTCCATCCCCGCTATAGCAGTGACAATTTTAAAAGTGCTACCGACTGGATAACCTTGAACGGCTCGATTTAAAAACGGTTTTTCTGGCCCTTGCAGTCGATCCCATTCTGTTTGAGTCACCTTGCGGGTGAAAATATTGGGGTCAAATGTCGGCCAACTAGCCATTGTTAAAAGAGCTCCGGTTTTTACGTCGATCGCCACAACTGCGCCCAGGCGATCGCCCAAAGCTTTTTCCGCAGTTTTCTGCATATCTAAATCTAAAGTTAGCTGCACCGGTTTGCCGGGAATAGGGTCTTTTACACCTAAATCTTGGATTTCCTCGCCCTTAGCATTCACCTCGATTAAACGGTTTCCCCAAACGCCCTCTAAAGTTGAATTGGCTAATTTTTCAACTCCCATTTGACCCACGAGCATCCCCATCGGATATGCAGGATTAGCTTTTAATTGCTCTAAACTAGCTTCGCCGACGTATCCCAAAAGGTGAGCTGCTAATTGCTGGTGGGGATTATCTCGGCTCGATTCTACGCGAATTTCAACTCCCCGCAAAGTATTAGCTTGTTCTCCCAAAGCGACGAAAGTACCGACATCGATATCTTTACTAATTCGCACTGGCAGGGCTGATCTGTAGCCAGCTCCATCGATTTTTTTGATAATTTCGGCTGCCGGAAGTTTGACGATCGGACCCAGTGTAGCGGCGATCTCTTGCCACTCCTGGGCCGATCGCTCTTTTGGCCACACATAGACCGATCGAGATACGCGGTTGGCAGCAAAAATTTTGCCGTTGCGGTCTAAAATTTGACCCCGATTCGCTGGGACTGAAACAGGGCGAATGCGGTTATTTTCCGCCCGTTGTCGGTTGTAGGCTCCCTGTATCAGTTGCAGTTCGGCTAGACGAAATATTGGTAGCGCCATCAAGGTAGTGACGAGCAGCATAAAAATCATAACTTGGAGCGATCGGCTGCGTTGCCGTGAAGCATTGTCCAAGCCATTTTTGTCGAATCGGATTTTAGAGTTAAAAGAAAAATCGCCAGCCATATTAATTAATCTGCTCTTTTTATTCAACTAACAGGTTCATACGGGCCCCATCCGGATGATTGGGCAGATGATTACAGGGATTATAACTTCTAACTCTTTAGTAACAGACATAAATTCTGTCGATTGGCAGACGAATCAGCCGGATTGTTTAATTAAGGTATATAAGATATATGTTAAATATCAGGTTTTTCTGACAATTCAACTGTTAAGGAGGTAGGGGCGCTGTGGAACCGATCGATTTTTTGATTGCTTGGCTGGTGACGGGCAGCAGCTTGCTGCTAATTTCTCAACTCCCGATCGGCGTAGAAATTGACAGCACACCGAAAGCAGTAATTTCCGCTGCGGTTTTGGGAATGTTGAATGTTTTAATTTTGCCAATTCTGAAAGCAGTTTTTTTCGTACCGAACCTACTGACGCTGGGATTGCTTTCGGGCCTGTTTGCTTTTGTAATGAACGTGATTATTTTTGCCTCGGCTGCGAAGTTAGTTGAAGGATTTAGTTTGCGGATGGGTCTTTGGAGCGCGGTACTGGGGGCGATCGCCTTGGCTGTAGTTAGCAGCTTTATCAACGGCGCACTGATTTAGCAACTTCCCCTGATAAAGGGCGATTGAAATCGCCCGATATTTCCCACCCTTAGCTGTCGCGTTTCCTGTGCCTACAAGCGATTGAAATCGCCGAATATTTCTTCTCCCTTCTTCCTTCAATCCGTTACATCCGTTACATCCGTTAAAAAATCCGTTGCCGAACTTCCTTCAATCCGTTACATCCGTTAAATCCGTTAAACAATCCGTGGCCAAACTTCCTTCAATCCGTTACATCCGTTAAAAAATCCGTTGCCGAACTTCCTTCAATCCGTTACATCCATTAAATCCGTTAAACAATCCGTGACCGAACTTCCTTCTTACTTCCCAATCACCGACTTATAGGCTGTCACCTTAATATCAATCCCAGTAATATCTGTCCCCACAACAACAGCCGCCGCTCCTAAATCCAAGGCTTTTTTAGCCATTTCCGGCCCCGATATCCCGCCTTCACAGATAACGGGAACCTTAAGCTTTTCTACCATTTCCGCAAGCAAATCAAATCCTGGCGGCGAGAATTTCTCCGTCTGGGTTGTATAGCCAAAAAGAGTAGTTGCTACAGTATCTGCACCAGCTTCGGCTGCCGCGATCGCAGATTCTATTGTATCTACATCCGCCATCACTAATTTGCCCAATTCACTGTGAATGCGCCCGATTAATGTCTTTAAGTCTTCGCCGCCAGCAGGACGGTTTCTCAGAGTAGCATCAACGGCGATAATATCGGCTCCCGAAGTGGCGATCGCCCGCGCGTCTTCAAACCGAGGAGTAATGTAAATCTCGCATCCCGGCAATTGCTGCTTCCAAATCCCAATTATGGGAGCGGATATCTGTTTTCGCACCGCTGCAATGTGAGGCGGAGTGTCAATCCGCACGCCCGATGCACCTCGATTGATGGCGGTTCGAGCCATTGCCGCAATTACGATCGGATCGTGCAGCGGCGAATCAGCAGGTGCTTGACAAGAAACAATTAATCCTGTAGGGATTTGACAATTAATCATGGGGAATTGGTAATTAATAATTGGTAATTGGGGGATTGGGAATTGGCAATTGGGAATTGGCAATTGGCGATTTTTTTGCTTTGTTATTACCCATTACCAATCCCGGCCATTAAAGAAATAATTTTGTCCAGCAATTGCTCAGGGTGAATCGGTTTAGCCAAACAATCGTTAGCTCCAGCCGTCACGGAAGATATCTCATCGGCGGGAATCTCCTTAGCGCTTAAAGCCAGAATTTTTATATTTTCAGTCGCGGGTTTTTGACGCAGTTGGTGAATTATTTCGCAGCCATTCATACCGGGCAAACGCATATCGACAATCACAGCATTCGGCTGCAAAAGTTCAATTTGTCCCACCGCCGCCGAACCTTCAATCATCCACACCACTTGCAGTCCTGCGACTGTCAGGATATCGCAAATCAGCATGGCAGTTTCTTCATCTTCTTCGACGAGCACGAGGCTGCCCCGCAAAGAGGAAGAATGCAGCGGTAAAGATGAATTCGATTTTTCATATGTGAATTTTGTGGATTCATCTTTGCTTTTAGTTTGGATGGGTATAAAAACGGTAAAAGTAGAGCCGACATCAACTGTAGAGTTGACTTCGATCGCGCCGCCGTGAAGCTCTACTAACTGTTTAGTTAAAGCTAATCCCAGACCGGTGCCACCGTATTCGCGGCGGTAGGGGGAATCCAACTGCTGGAATTTTTGAAACAAAAGCGATCGCTGATTTTCGGGAATTCCAATCCCAGTATCTTTGATTTGAAAAACAGCGGTACTGCCAGCAGGTGCAGTACCGGGCTGCCGCACTGCCGGCGTTCGATTTTTATCTTCTGTCACCCAAACTCGCAGGATGACTCGCCCGCCTTTGGGAGTAAACTTAATAGCATTTCCTAAAAGATTGAAGAGAATTTGTCTCAAGCGGCGCGGGTCAGCGATGAAGCGATCGCACTCTTGTTTGATCCGCTGTTCTTGCACCAGTTCCACGCCTTTAGCCGTAGCTTTTTCTTTAAGGGCGTGCAGGCTCTGAGAAGCTAATTTAGAAAGTGAAAATTCACTAATTTTTAATACTGCTTTTCCCGCTTCTACTTGCGATAAATCTAAAATATCGTTAATTAATTCTAATAAGTGGTCGCCGCTGTCTCGGATAGTTTGCAGGTACTGCCGCTGCTTTTGCACTGGCACTTCTTTACTGCCAACTTTGCCGTAAGACCACCGCAGCAGCGTGTCGGAAATGCCGATGACGCAAGTGAGAGGAGTCCGCAATTCGTGGCTCATAGCTGCCAAAAATTCGCTCTTGGCGAGGCTGGCAGACTGGGCGGCAACCAGTGCATCGCGCAGTTCTCGCGTGCGCTCTATTACGCGCTGTTCTGAGGTGCGCTTTTGCTGCTGGACTTGTGCATAAAGTTCGGCTTGGTAAATGGCGATCGCCAAATGTTCTGCTATGTGTCGCAAAAATGTTTTTTTGCTTTCTTCCCACTCCCGAAAAGTACACTGGTGGGCAATTAGCAGTCCCCACAACTCGTCTTGAACTACGATCGGCACTAGCAACTTCGCCCGCACCTTCGCCCGTCGCATCAAGTCTAAAAAACAGGGCTGCGAAGAGTAAGTTATTTCCACATCCGCCACGCCCAAAGCCAAACCTTTGCGATATTTCTCTCTGTCAATTACTCCATTGGTAAAACACTGCGCGCCTTCACTAAAATTCAGTACAGACGAGATAGTATCGTTAGCTAAAGCTTCGTAGGTGACACGACCTAAATACAAGTAAGAACCGGAATTGTCTTTGATTTTGCCCGACCCCGAAACCGCCGCAGGTATTTCTTTAGCTAACTCGCCATTATGCGATACTGGCACTTTTTCAAATTGATAAATTAACAGGCGATCGACCTCCAAAAACTCTCGCACTCGCTCGACTGCTTTTGACAAAATTACAGGCAATTCCAAACTCTGGCGGATTTGAGTTGTCACTTGATTCAAAAGTCGCTCTTGTTCGAGCTGCTGCTGCAAAGCATCTTCCACTGGCTGACAAAATGAAATGCAGGGACTGGCAATTTGTAATTGATTGACGGCTTCAGCAATCTGGATCTGTAGCGTTTCTGGAGCTATCACTTTGGGCGCGGAATTGGGTTCTATTTCTGTTTGGTTGTGTAGGGGCGGGTGACAGTTTTTTGTGGCATCTGAAGCGAGAATATCCAGCAAATTTAGGGTGAATTCGCTTTGAACAACTGCCGAGTTTGGCTGTATATTTTTAATTGCTTGTTTGAGGGCGCGAATGTCAATTTTCCACGAGGGTGCGGGCGTTATTTTTGCGAGTTTGTCTGCGAGGGGAGACAGGAAATTGGCGATCGCCCCGGGATCGAAAGTCAACTGTACATTCAATTGCGAATGGAGATTTTTTTCGCTGTGCTTGTGTCCGTTTGCTGCGAACTCATCTAATAGATTGCCCCGCAGCAGCGCACTAAAATGCTCTGATACCACTGCTGCAAACCTTTCCGACGAATTTTCCAGATTTTGACAATCAGCGATCGCCTCGTCGGTCAGCCAAATCGCCCCTGGGATTTCAGCCATTTGCTGTAACAAATGGTAAGCAGCCTCAAAGGTTGCTAGCGGCAAAGTCCGATTTAAGGTTTTTGGTTTCAATCTAAATATTTTCCCGGTTGACAGTTAAAGAACAAAATTTGAATGCCCCTGTTGTGAGGACGGAACCTGGGGCACAACAGACGCGGCCGATCCAACAAGTTGAGATGACAGTAGTCAGAAAGTAGGTAATAGAAGGCCCCAGGGTCAGAGAGCTAATTTCTCCCTATAGTTGTCCTCTTTCTTCTGGGCTAGTGACCCCCGCTTCAGCGCTTTACGAGCGCGAAAGCAGTAGGAGGAAACGGGGGGAAGGGATACGGCTATATAATCGATCGCTTCTGGTCGTGTTTGTGAACCGGGTTGTTGATCGAAACTCAGCAATTCCACTCCCATTGCTGGGGTGAAGTTAGCACGCGCCTTTGTTTTCTGAGCTGATTCGGCTAATGGCACGTCCTTAACCCAAATAAAAATGTTTAACCCTTAACGACAGAACAGGGGACTAGCTACGCATCCGCTTGGTGTCATTACTCACAAAACCTAGACATCAAAGGTCTCCGGCTGGTCAACTGAAAATGAAGTTTTAGGCCCCAAGCCCAGTCACTTCCGTGCTGGGTCGTTGACTACTTTCAACAATCTTATTCCAGTATAATATTAATATATAATTTGTTAACTTGTACTTAACACTATCCGGGTAAATGAGCAATCCAACTCAACTCACCCCCGATTTCACGATCGGACATCTGCCGTGTCACGACTTCCAAGTGAGCGCTGCAACTCCAGGACAGGTAGTGGCTGAAAGATTTGAGCAAGAACCCCACCTGCCGGGAGTCATTATTACTCATGAATCACAGGTATTGGGCATGATTTCTCGCGTCAAATTTCGAGAGCAAATGAGTTTTCCCGATCGCGTAGAGCTTTACGGGTCACACCCGATTCGAGCCTTGTTAGATTTTATTAGAATTCCGCCTTTGCTGCTTTCGGAAAACTGGAAAGTTGACGATGCCGTGCAAGCGTCTTTCAACAGGCACAAAGACTTGATTTATGAACCGATTATTGTGGTGATGGAAAACCAGAGCCACCGCCTTTTGGATGTTCATACTTTGGTGATTGCCCAGTCTAAACTTTTATCTCAAGCTAACAAACTTATCCAAAAATATCGAATAGAAAGACATAACTATTTGGCACTACTTCAACAAGAACAGGCTAAGGTTCACGAATGTAATGAGCTTTTGAAAATCCAACAACGTCAAACAGAAAAGTTGCATACCAATCCCAGTTCCCAGCAAGTGGCACTGGTCAAACAAGCTGAAGAGATTGCTCAAATGAATCAGCGATTTGTGAGGATTGCGAAACTGATTTCCTCGGAAGGTCGCCAAGCATTTCAAGCTACTTTTCAAGGAGCTAACTCTATTTGCAACAATACAGATAAAATTTTGGGCGTTGGCAAAGCAATAGCTAATGATTTAGAAACGGTTAACCGCACTTCCCGAACCATCCGGGAGGCGATCGAACAAGTCAGGCATTTAGCAGTACAGGTGGCTGTAGTTACCAATCAAATGGGAAGTCAGCCCAGCGGTCTGAGCAAAGTGAGTCTAGAAATTGGCAGACTGGCAAGTAAAACGTTTGAATTGGGGACTCAAATGGAGCAAATTGCCAGTCGGTTTAAACTTCGAGTTCACGAACTCACGGAGGCAGCAAGAGCGGGTGCTAATGTGGCTAAATCCGTGACTATCAAGATCGATCGCGCAGAAATGGCTTTGTTAGAGTTGGAAGAATTAATAGCGGAAAAAAATTTTAATTCATTGACCGCTATCCAAGAACCTTTGGGAGTCATAAAAAGTGTTACCGCTGATTCTTTAGTTAAAGAGATAGAACACGCCGAAGTCGCGGTTTTCGAGTTGGAAAACTTAGTTAAACAGCAAGATTCCTCGCAATATTTGATTCAAAAAATTCAGCAGGCGCTGAAGTCCAAAAAGCCATAAAATTCCAGCCAGGATCTAATGAAATATTACGAGAGGACAACAAATAAAATCACAATAATAATTGACCTTTATACTATTTCAAGAATAATATTTGTTATACTGAAGGTGGGGAATTTTTAAATTCAGTTGTAAAAAGGCTATTTAATTAGCCCCAAAAACCGATAAAAAGTTCCAAGAAGAGTTGGAAGGACAGGTGATGTTTATGAAAATCCTGCTGGTAGAAGATGACACAGTTACAGTCAGTTTACTAACTCAAGCGCTGAACTCTCACAATTACAATGTGAATGCGGCAGCCGACGGTGAAACAGCGTTGCAGTTGGTGCAGGCATACGATTACGACCTGATTGTCTTGGATGTGCTGATTCCTAAACTAGACGGCATTAGTTTGTGTCGAAAATTGCGATCGTCCGGCTGCCAAATGCCGATTTTACTGCTGACAGCGCTAGATAGCAGCAACGATCGAGTCCAAGGTTTAGAGGCGGGTGCAGACGATTATGTGGTCAAACCCTTTAATCTCGAAGAATTAATCGCTCGAATTCGGGCTTTGCTGCGCCGGGGTAAGGCAACTTTGTCGAGTACAAATTTGACATGGGAAAAACTGCAAGTCAACCCGGATACTACGGAAGTAACTTATGCCGAAAAAGTGCTGCACTTGACTCCCAAAGAGTACAATTTGCTAGAACTTTTCCTGAGAAATCCTCGGCGCATTTTCAGTCGCAGCGCCATCCTCGATCGCATTTGGTCGGCCGGCGAATTTCCTCAAGAAGAAGCCGTTACCGCTCACATCAAGGGGCTGCGGCAGAAGCTGAAAGCAACCGGGATGACTGTAGATTTAGTGGAAACCGTGTACGGATTGGGCTATCGGCTCAAAAGTCTGCCGGAGGAGATTGAGAGCCAACAGGTTGGGCAGGAAAGGGCAGAAATTGCTAAAACTCAAGAGACTTTATCTACTGAATCCAGCGGGTCGAGCCAGGAATTAAACAAAGACGACCGCCGCCTTAAAGTCCTGACTGTGGTTGCTGAAATTCGGGAAAATTTAAAAGCTAATTTTATAGAAAAGGTGGCGATCTTCGATCGCGCGATCGCTCAACTGAAAAACGGAGCCTTGGAGGGCGAACTGCGCCAAGAAGCCCAGTCTCAAGCTCACAAATTAGTCGGTTCTTTGGGAACGTTAGGGCTGCCGAAAGGTTCGGAAGTTGCGCGCCAGATGGAACATTTGTTCAAGGCTGAAAACATCTTGAAACCGGAGACGGCTCAGCAGATTGAGGGATTTCTGCATAAGCTCAAACAAATATTCGATCGCCCGTCGCCCGAACCAGAAGGCGATTTGGTTCCTGCGGTTTCCCAAAAGCGCCGAATGCTGATTGTTGATGAAGATACTTTTGGGAGCGATCAACTGAAAACAGTAGCATCGGCTTCCGACTTCCAGATAGAAGTTGCCAACTCTCCGCAAGCGGCAAGAAATGCGATTTCTCAACAGCCTCCCGACGCGATTTTGCTGGATTTAACATTTTCCAGATCTCAGGAAAACGGACTTTCTCTCTTAGCCGAACTCCGCAGTGAAAAGCCCGAAATTCCGGTGATGGTTTTTAGCGGGCACAATCAATTGAGCGATCGAATAGAAGTTGCTCGTTTGGGAGCTTCGGGCTTTTTACACAAATCTATGCCCCCAGCAGATATACTCAAAGCAGTCGCCCAACTACTCGACCAGACTGGTCCGGCTGAAGCTAAAGTTATGGTGGTAGACGATGACGTGCATCTATTGGCTGCACTGGAAGTGATTCTCAAACCTTGGGGATTTCAAGTAACAACATTGGACGATCCAGAAAAGTTCTGGGAGGTACTCGAAACAACTTGTCCGGATTTGCTAATTTTAGATGTCGAGATGCCCGGTTACAGCGGTATCGAGCTGTGTTTGGCAGTTCGCAACGATTTGCGCTGGAGCAAGCTCCCCGTGCTATTTTTGACAGCTCATTCCGAATCGGAAATAGTGCGCCAAATGTTTGTCGCAGGTGCTGACGACTACGTGAACAAGCCGATCGTGAAACCGGAATTAATTGCTCGCCTCCTCAATCGTTTGGAGCGGACTCAACTCAGAAACAGACTGGCTCAGGCACAGCGCTAATCCCATTTTAGATTTAAAAAATTAAAGAATTAAAGAATTGAAGAACTGGGAATGAATGATGAGATATGGGTTTCGATCACGTACCTACAGTTGTATTCTTTTTTTTTAATGAGATAACTAGGAGCAAATATGCAGTGCGTGTCCGAAACAAATCAGGAAGCCTTAGCCAAGACTTGGGATTGTTAGATTGTGTGATTTCGACGCGGTGCTGTTGATTGATGCTTGCCCGCCGATCAAGAACACAGACTAATTTAGAGAAGTATTAATCAGATGAAAGCAATGGTATTGCCCTCAGACACAGACAATCTCAATGGCAGCAACGGCGAACTAATTTACGCCCCGGCTGCGATCCAACCTCATGGCATCCTTTTAGTGCTGAAATCTCCTGATTTGAAAATTTTGCAAGTTAGTAACAATATTTTTGAGGATCTCGGCATTTATCCCGAAGAACTTTTGGGCAAATTTTTACAGGAATTTGTCGAAACTGAGGAAATTGAGGCTATAGAAAAAGCTTTATTTGAAAACTGCCATCAATCTAACGGTATCAGATTATCATTCAAGAGTCAAAACCGCCAGTCTTTTTTTCAGGGGACGCTGCATCAATCTAGTTCAGCATTAATTCTTGAACTCGAGTCGGCTTTTTCCCCAAAACCTAGCGATTCTTTCAATTTTTATCATTTAGTCCAAGAGCCGATCGACAAAATCCACAGAACACCAAACCTGCAACTGCTGTATCAGACAGCAGTTGAAGAAGTGC
Organism: Microcoleus sp. LAD1_D5; assembly: GCF_036702115.1. Taxonomy (NCBI): domain Bacteria; kingdom Bacillati; phylum Cyanobacteriota; class Cyanophyceae; order Oscillatoriales; family Microcoleaceae; genus Microcoleus; species Microcoleus sp. LAD1_D5. Next base: position 165,273 of record NZ_JAUBSA010000003.1, read on the forward strand.
GGAGGATGATCGGTTTCGATCGAGCGATCGTCTATCAATTTGATGCCACAGGTGCGGGGGAAGTTGTCGCCGAAGACAAAGTAGAAAGTTTGGCTCCTTTATTGGGACTGCACTATCCGGCGGGCGATATTCCCCCCCAGGCAAGAAACCTGTTCAACATGAATTCAATTCGGTTTATTCCCGATATTAACTGTCAGCCTGTAGAACTAATTCCTCACTGCAATCCGCTGACCGGTCGCCCCTTGAATCTGGGCTTCTCTTTGTTGAGAGCAGTTTCCCCTTGCCATGTTCAATATCTCAAGAACATGAACATTGGTGCTAGCATGACCCTGACATTAATCAAAGATAAAAAACTCTGGGGATTGATTGCCTGTCACCACCCAACACGAAAGTATGTCAGCTACGAAACAAGAAAGGCTTGCGAACTGCTAGCCAAGTTTGTGAATCTAGAACTCAGCTACAAACAAGATAGCGAAAATTGGGAATATGCAATTTATTTAAAAGAAAATTGCCATAAATTTGTCACCAAAATTTCTCAATCACCCTGGTTTGTAGAAGGTATACTTAAATCCGGAGATGAATTGCTGACCTTAGTGGGCGCTACCGGTGGAGTTGTGTGTGCCAATGAAAATTTAACAACCATCGGCAAAACCCCGGAATTGGGAGAAATCGAAAGCTTAATTGCTTGGATAAAAACTCAAAAAAATAATGATATTTTTCATACAGATTCTCTTTCAAAACTGTATCCGCCATCCGAGAAGTTTAAAGAAGTTGCTAGCGGTTTGCTGGTACTTGCCATGTCCGAAATGCAAAATTATTACATTTTGTGGTTCCGTCCAGAAACAATTCAAACTGTCAACTGGGCCGGTCAACCAGAGGGGGAAATTGAAGTTAAACCGGATGGTAGCCGGCCGTTGTCTCCTCGCAATTCCTTTGACTTGTGGCAAGAAACTGTGAGGTTAAAATCTTTGCCTTGGCAGCGGTGCGAAATCGAAATAGCCCGAGAACTTCGAGTTGCTATTACTAGCATGGAGTTGCGGAAAACGAATCAGCAGCTTAGCTTAGCTTTGTCGGCTACCAAAATCGGATTTTGGGACTGGGACATACAGAAAAATCGCATTGTTTGGTCGAGGGAACACGAAGAGTTGTTTGGGTTGGCCCCGGGAACTTTTGCCGGAACCAATCAAAGTTTTGCAGCTTGCATTCACCCAGAAGATTTAAAAGGTGTGGAGAATGCTAGGAATCAGGCCCTCGCCCAGCGAACAGATTACTGTCACGAAAACCGCGTGGTTTGGCCCGACGGCAGCATTCACTGGATTGAGGGAAAAGGTAAGTTTTTTTACAACGAAGCAGGCGATGCAGTGCGGATGGTGGGGACAGTTACAGAAATTACCGATCGTAAAGCTAGAGAATTAGAGTTGCGCCTGTTGGAATCAGCAGTCACCACCACTAACGACGCCGTGTTAATTACCGAAGCTGAACCGATTGAGGAACCGGGGCCGCGAATTATTTATGTCAACCCAGCTTTCACGCGGATGACGGGCTATACGCTAGAAGAAGTTGTGGGCAAAACGCCACGCATCTTGCAAGGAGCAAAAACAGACCGCGCCAGTCTCCATCGAATTCGGACAGCTTTGAAAACCTGGCAGCCGCTGCGGGTTGACTCGATCAATTACCGCAAAGACGGGACGGAATTTTGGGTAGAAATGAGCATTGTGCCCATAGCGGACAAAAATGGTGAGTTTACCCACTGGGTATCAGTGCACCGGGATATTAGCGATCGCAAACTTGCTGAAGCCGCCCTCCAACAGCTCAACGAACAGTTAGAAATGCGAGTTTTGCAGCGAACCCGAGAACTAGAAAGCTCTCAAGCAGAACTCCGGGAAAGCGAAGCTTTATTTCGCTCTCTGAGCGAAAGTTCGCCCGTCGGCATTTTCAAAATCGATACTGAGGGGAAATGTACCTATACAAATCCTCGCTGTCAAGCAATTGGCGGCTTCGCACCGGCAGCAGCTTTAGGAAACCGCTGGATGCGGTTTGTTCACCGCGAAGACATTAAACTACTTCTGTCTAAGTGGTCCCAATCGCAATCGCTAGATGGGGAATTTTCCTGCGAATTCCGCAACATCCAGCGAGACGGAACCATCCGGTTTTGTCGGCTTAAAACAGCTCCGATTTTTTCCGACAAAGCTCAACTAATTGGTCACGTCGGCACAGTCACAGATATCACAGAAAGTCTGGCAATTGAAAAAATGAAAAATGAGTTTATTTCGATTGTCAGTCACGAACTGCGAACGCCGCTTGCCTCCATTCGCGGTTCTTTAGGTTTGTTGGCGGCTGGGGTACTGAAAAGTAAACCAGAAACTGCCAAACAGATGTTAGAAATTGCTTCGAGCGATACCGAACGGTTAGTGCGTTTGGTCAACGATATTCTAGACTTAGAACGGCTCGATTCGAGCCAAGTTATCCTCGTCAAGCAGTGGTGCGATGCCCAGGTTTTGATGCGGAAGTCGGCAGAAGCTGTACTTTCTTTGGCTGCGGAAAATAACATTTATTTGTCGATTTTGCCCGAAAAAGCCCAAATTTGGGCCGATCCCGACAGAATCGTTCAACTGCTGGTAAATTTGTTGAGCAATGCGATTAAATTCTCGGCTCCAGGGAGTACAGTAACTCTCAGGGTGGAAAATTTGGGCGATTCCCTACGGGATAGCTACGCTTCACGGGTTTTATTTGAAGTCAAGGATCGAGGGCGGGGGATTCCTGGAGATAAACTAGAAACTATCTTTGGACGGTTTCAACAGGTCGATGCTTCTGACTCCCGCCAAAAAGGAGGTACGGGTTTGGGTTTGGCTATCTGTCGCAGCATAGTACAGCAGCACGGCGGCAGAATTTGGGTCGAAAGTGTTGTCTCACAAGGCTGCAGTTTCTATTTCACAGTACCTGCACCGTTGGAAGGCGAGGGGGGAAAAAGTTTGGAGGTTTGAGATTGCTTTGATAAGATATCGCGAAAGCTCAAGTTCCTGGCAACCCACGCGGGTAGGATGATTTTGGGAGGCTGATAGGTCGATTTTTCTGTTCAGGGTTTAATTAGGTGAGCGGCAAAATCTATCAACCGCGCCCGACGATTAGGACGTTTTGAAGTGCTGAAACTCTTAATTTTATTGCTTCTTCCTTTTGCTATATCTTTCAAGAAACCCGGTTGATAAGGCAGCGTGCGTAAGTCCTTTTTCGGTTTACCATGATTAATTTAAAATTTGAGTTTTAATTATGTCAGCAAAGCGCATTCTGGTCATTGATGATGAAAAAAACCTCTGCAGCGTGATTCAGGCTTGTCTGGAACATTTAGGCGGCTGGATTGTACTAAGCGCGCCCGACGGCAGCCAAGGATTGCTTTTAGCTGAAACTCAACTCCCTGACGCTATTCTGCTAGATGTGATGATGCCGGATATGGACGGACTTACTCTGTTTGGTTTGCTGCAAAACAATGCGGCTACTCGGGGGATTCCAGTGATTTTCCTGACGGCTAAGGTGCAGGCGATGGATTTGAGCGAATTTGCTGATTTGGGGGTAGCGGGGGTGATTGCAAAGCCTTTCGATCCCTTGAGTTTGGCACAGCAAGTGGCGGAAATTGTGGGTTGGGAACCGTTGCTTTAAACTGGGGTAAAATGCGATCGCAGATAGCATATCAAACTCGGCAGTTGAAACCGCTACTAGACAAACAAAGTCGGCCCAGCCCGACGGCAGAATCAAGAGGGCATTCAAGCCGGATGACGATCAAAAATCCGCTTTCTCGTTCCTCTGATTCTTGCGAAAATCACGCAATTATGTTAATAAACCGGGTTTATGCGTCGAGGAAAGTTCTAGTTTTTCCGGGTATTTTCATTATTTCCTCATTTTTTTGATTTAGCTTTGAGATGGATCGGTGATTGGTTAATTTAAACTCTGATTCCCTAGAAGTTATAGAGATGATCTCAGGGAGTCGGGGTTTTTTGTTACCCGCAAAGGCGATCGGCTATCACCGTATTTACAGGCAGAATAACTCCTCCAGAAGTTACGCACACTTGCCTCAAGAAGGGTTTTTTTAAACCCGGAATCACAGATGCAGCCAAGTTTTTTGCTAAAAAACTTCCTTTCAGCCTGCTAATCCAAGATTTACGCATAGTTCCCTGAGAAACCGGGTTTTTTAACCCAGGATCACAGATGCAGCCAACTTCTTTGCTAAAAAACCAGGTTTTTGCCTAACTTTTGTAATCTCTGCTTCGGCAAAAGTATATTTATCAAAAAAAATGATGATCTTCATAATTTCCTCATATTTTTTAGATAAAGTTTACTCCAAGCTCTGGATCTGAAGGTCGATCGCACTCTCAGCACCATTCCGATGCCAAAGAGCGAACCTGTTGTCAGGAGAGTTCGGGAAAGTGACGGTACTTTCGATTAACTGGTGCTACAGAACAACCAACCTAAATAAGTCAGGGGTTAGGTAGTGCATACACAAAAACCGGTTTTTTAAACTGGGAAAAACTGGGTTTATGCACCAGACATCTAAGTGTTGGCAGGATAACTCAATTCTAAAAAATTTAATAACTGAAGATGTGATTCGCGCTCTCGAATAACACACCAAAAATAAGTCGGTCGTTTTGTCAAGAGCCAAACTCGCAATTGCCACTCACAGGCAAAGCCAAGTCTCAGTAAGTTTTTGAAAGAGTGTGGAGATTTTGTAAATGTCTGATCAGCTATCTTATAAAGGTAACAACCAGATTCTGTGCTATTACGCAAATGTTACCAACCTAGTTCAGGTGGTTCGGATTGGGAACATTCCTAATTGGTACTTTGAAAGAGTGATGTTTCCGGGACAGCGACTGATGTTTGAAGCTGCTACCGAAGCAGTCTTAGAAATTCACACTGGTGCGGTGGCAACTGCTATTTTATCGGACAAGATTCCCTGCTACGTGCTGCGGGTTATAGAAGAGGTGAGTTCCGAGTTCGAGCTGGTGATTACCGAAGAACGATTGGCGGTATTAGCCGGTTAAAATTCATGAGAAATCAGACGAGATCGAGAACGGCCACAAAAATATTAGTTAACGAGTGTTTGGGGACGGGGAAAATGCAGAAAAATCTTGTCAATATTACCTTAGCTGTAGTCACAGAGGAAGTAGAAATTATCTTGGAGTCTTATCCGAAGCACCCTTACCAACAAGCTTTTTCGCCTTCGGGATTGCGACAGGATTTAATTGCTTACGTGCTCAGCCGAGTTCCTAATAGATATACTGCGATCGACTCCGGCGAGTCTGTGTCAAACCAAACAGTTCAGGTTCGCTGTTCTTCTGAGCAGTTGCTGCACATAGAAAATTTGATTCATACTGGCATTCGCGACGTGCTGCACAGCTATCAGAAGATAGATTACCCCCTGCCTGAAGAAGTTAAATTCGGTTCGAGGGTTGCTAGTGGGTTTTGATAGTTTTTTGTAAATGAGGGAGACGCCGAGATTCTCGGCACTCTCGGTTGGGCGAGGTGGAATTGTGTACTGACTTGATCGATCAACACTTTTGGTAATCGCCGCAGCCGTCGCACGGGCCATTGGGATTGACAGCACAGCGCAGAATTTCCGATCGAGCATTAAAGCGACAGCTAGCATCTCCGATAACCCAGATGCCGCTTACAAAAGTTCTTTCCGTCGGCGGTGTGGCTGACTGCACGTACAGGGCAATTTTTTGCAGTCGGTAGCGGCCGGATTTGAGTTGATAGCGGTGGTGGCGTTCCAAAACAGCGTAGGTTTGTCCCTCTAAATCTAGATAGTTCCCCGGTTGTGGCGTCCAATCCAGCCGAATGCTACCTAAATATTGGCGGGGGTGAGAGAGAATCACCTCTACGGGTAAAGTATTTTGTTCCATCTGGCGGTGCGTTCGCGAACTGAACTAAAGGGGCAAATAGTTGCCTAAACCGGCATCTTCTTGATCTAGAAAGAGCAGTTTTTCTAGAGAGAGTAATTTAGGTTGAGGCGCTAAACTTAACTATAGAACCTTTGGCGATCGGCGGATAGCCGACTAACCAACAGGGCTAGGAAATAAACTTCAACTCGCTTGAGCTAACTAAAGTTAAGTTCGATTAGCTTTGATAAAGCAGTACAGGCTGATAGTATCGCAACTCGCAGGTTAGATCGATACGCGGTTGAGATTCGTGAACAGATTTTAACGGTTTGCAGGACGTGGGGTGCTTCGGGTGCGTTTGTACTGAGGACTTCAGTGCTCTGATTTGTATGAGGACTGAAGTCCTCAGTACAAACCAAACCGAATTTTTGGCAATCAAAATTCCCAAAAATATGCCATTCCTTCCATGATTCCCCAAGCGCAAGCAGAACCTGCTAAATAATGATTTTCAGTGCCAAATTCGCGATGCCATTCTAAGAGTTCTGACAGAGCATTAGCGACGATTACTCCCCGGACATCCTGTTCAAACATATTGATATCATTGCCAGAATCACCGCAAACTAATGTTGCCTCAGATGGAATTTGTAGGCGCTTTTGTAAATAAGTAAGGGCATTGCCTTTATTGCTAGTTTGCGGTAAAATATCCACATCGCGATTGCTGCTAAAAATGATTTGAGCTGGTAGTCGCGATTCAGTTAACTTTTGCTGCAAAGTCTGGAGAGTCGAACTATTTTCTGTTGCTGGTTCCAGACAATAACTTATTTTCCAAGGATTTTGTTCTTTTAGGGATTGGGGTTTAAGCTGGGAAAACTGCTGTGCTAAAGAGGCGATCGCCATTTTATCCCAGTCTTGAGAAAGATACTCCGCCCAATCTAAATCGAGGGTTCCGTCTTGGTAAATTTCGCTGCCTACACCTGCGATCAAATAGTCCGGTGCTAGTAATTGCTTTTGGGCAATTAATTCGCAAGTGGAAGCATGAGAACGCCCGGTAGCGTAAACCAAACAAATTTGCGATCGCTTTGATTGCAAGCGCTGGTTTAAAAGTTGAGTTGCTTCGTCATCTCCGACTAGCGTGTGGTCTAAATCTGTAACTAATAAAAACTTCATTTTGGGAATTAGTCAGGAGTCAGTAGTCTTCAGTCATTAGTGATTGGGAATCGCTCGCTTCCTAAAATAATTTTAACTATTTATAAGAATTTGTTAAACCAACTACATTTATAAGCAAGCTTATCGGTTAACATTGGCCAAATTTAATTTTCAACAAGTGGTGTGAGTGGTATGGTGAATAATTCAACCTCCGTTAAAGCTTTTTGGCTGTCTTTCTTGATTTCTGGTGCGGCAGTGCCTTTGGGGCCGATCGCAGCAACAGCTCAAATTCAGAATACCTCAACTCCAGAAGTTGCGCTAGAAGCGAGTGCAGTCCCGGAGGCTAACCCAGACGCAGCGCAGGCAGCAGTTAAGATTGAGATACCGAAGTTAGCGGCGATCACCGCAGAGACTAAGTCAGCAGTCGATCGCGCTTTACCTGACACAGATGCAGCATGGGTGAATCACGCTTTACCCGAAACAGAGATAGCAACAGTTGATCGCCCTTTACCCAAACAAGATATAGCAACAGTCGATCGCCCTTTACCCGAAACAGATATAGCAACAGTCGATCGTGCTTTACCTGACACAGATGCAGCATGGGTGAATCGTGCTTTACCCGAAACAGATGCAGCAGTCGATCGTGCTTTACCCAAACAAGATATAGCAACAGTCGATCGTGCTTTACCCGAAACAGATATAGCAACACAGGATCTCCCAACAACAGCCCCAGAAATAACGGGGGCAATTCGCGAATTGCCCCCCCAGGAGTTAGAAATTGCAAACTCTCCTCAGTCTCAAAACGTTGCTGAAGCCAGCAAAGTTGCCGATATCAACAGCGAGACTGGCACCGCTGATGACCTCAGCATACAAGAAGACGCGGCACAAGTCACCTCTGTTTCCCAACTCTCCGACGTGCGGCCGACAGATTGGGCTTTTCAAGCCTTGCAATCCCTAGTAGAAAGATACGGCTGCATTGCGGGATATCCAGACGGCACATTCCGAGGCAATCGAGCAATGACTCGGTATGAATTTGCTGCCGGATTAAACGCTTGCTTGGATCAAATTACCAAACAAATTGGCGGTTCTACTGGTAATTTAGTCAGCCGAGAAGATTTACTCGCTTTGCAAAGATTGCAAGAAGAATTTGCGGCAGAATTAGCTACATTGCGCGGTCGAGTAGATGCTTTAGAAGCCCGCACTGCCGAATTGGAGGCAAACCAATTTTCAACTACTACTAAACTCAACGGATTTGCTTGGTTTAACCTGACTGGAGCTTTTGCGGGCGATCGAGTCCGAGTTGAAGCAACAAATGGAAATGCTGCTCCGCTCGATCGAGTAGCCGGACGCGATCCTGTCACCAACAGACCAATTGTGCAGAGAGTGGACGATCCAGAAATCACTTTCAGTCAGTTAGTTTGGTTGACTCTCACTACTTCCTTTACAGGGAAAGACGAATTGATTACACAGCTAGCTGTAGGTAACGGCAATTCCCCAGCCAACCAGTATACTTCAACGGGTTTTTTCAATACATTCGGCACTCCTTTTCTTGATCAAACTGCCGGAGGAAATCCTAATGAAGTTATCCTGCGGGAACTTTCCTATCGGTTCCCGCTTACCAACAGCTTGCAAGTAGTAGTCGGGCCGCGGATTAATTTTTACCGCTACTTTGACAACAATAAATTTAACTTTTTCGTAGACGGTGCCAGCAGCTTTAATTCTAACAACAGCCCTTTGTTAAGCGCTACCCGACGCGGTGCCGGTGCTTTGGTTTTGTGGGATATCGGCCGCGCATTGAAACTGCGTTTTGGCTACTTGGGCGAGAGTACGGAATTTTTGCCCACTTCCGTATTTAATTCCGCTTCCAATCCGTCTCAAGGCTTGTTTGGTGGGACAAATACGACTACGGCAGAATTAACATTCAGTCCGAGCGATCGGACTAATTTGCGCTTTTTGTACAGCCGTTCCAACATCCAGCAAATCGGCGGCTTAATTGGATCTCCTAACAGCAAGCCATTAAACGGTGTGGCAGATGACGGTTTTGGTGGCCGCCTGGGGAATGCGACTGCGAATACTTATAGTTTTAATTTCGATTGGTCAGTCACTCGCGGTTTTGGTCTTTTCGGCCGTTACGGCTACGCCGAAACCAATATATTTCCCAAGACTAACCGACCCGACGGCACGATCAAAAATCAATCTTATCAGTTAGGACTTGCATTTCCCGATTTGTTCAAAGAAGGAGCTTTGCTTACGGTGTCATATTTAGTACCTTTTGACTTTACTGGCGGTCGGAGATTTCTGATTTCTGGCGGAGGGAATGGCGGCACTCAGTACGAAATTGAGGCAACTTATTATTTGCCTCTCACCGACCATATTTCGATCGTGCCGGCATTTTATGCGATCGGCAATGCCAACAATTTCGATAACAACCCGACAATTTTTGTGGGCAATTTGCGGACGCAGTTTAGTTTTTAATTCCACGCATGGGAACCGAGAAACCGGGTTTTTTGACAAAAAGACGCGTTGTAGCCCGCACCCAAGGTAAAAAACCCGGTTTCTAAGTATGGGCGGGGCTGGTTTATATAATTTGTCGATAATTATCAAAAATATAGGCGAACCCGGCCCTACACAATTTAACATCATACAAGTCCGAATCAAACGGACATTACATGAATTGACACACACTCAATAATTAATCCGTGTAAGCTGTTGCACATTTAAACTGTGATACAAGCATTACCCTTATTTTTGATTTTCCGACCCCATTTAATTATTAATTGCCCTTCATTTAAGAGGCGGTGCAATAAATACTCTAGCTCTTCAATAGATGTAAAAAGTCGATTGGCAATATATTCTTTTGCCGAATGCCATACTAATTCAATTAAGTTATAGTCGGGGCTGTATTCGGGGAGGAATTCTAAATGAAGGTTAGGCATTTCTGTTTCAATTATTTTCAGGTACTCTTCTTTCTTGTGAAAACTAGCATTATCAAGGATAATCACTATTTTGGCTCCTTTTTTCGCAAATTCTGAGGCTTGATTACCTGCTGATACCCATTCATTAATTAGCTCTTCATAAAACAGTTTTAGCACTTGATAAAAATTATATGAATTGCCTTTTTTGAGGAATTCTACCCACCTTTTTTTATCGGAATTTCTCACTCCTCCCATTACATTAACTCTGCCTTTTCTCCGGTCTCCTCGGACCTTTTTTCGGCTGCCTTTTTTACACCTGTTCTTTCTTCTGGTGACTCTTAAACTAAATCCACTCTCGTCCCAAAACCATACCTGTAAACGTTCGGGCGATTCTTTTTCTATTTTTAAATATTCGGCTATCTTTATTTTAAACGCTGTTCTTTTTTCAGGATTTCTCTTGGACTCTAGGCTATACTTAGCCCAGATGTAAACATACTTTTTTTTCTTTAATATCCTCCGAACTTGTCCTCCACTTAAGTTTATTCCTGTGGATTCCTCTAAGTATGTTGCTAATCTCTGCGCTGTCCATCGTCCAAAATCATATCCTAATTCTTGAGGATCTTTTTCAATAGTTTCTAATAATATCTCTATATATTTATCTGTGGCTTTTTTGTGATTTCCCTTCATCCTTTCATCTATTAGACTTTCTAGATTGTCTGGGTCTCCCTTTATACACCAATAAGATACTTTGTTTACTGAGCAACCCAAAAAATCAGCAATTTTAGATTGAGTTTTACCGTCATTTAGCAATAACAAAATCAGAATTCTTTCTCTGACATTTGCCTTTTCTTCCTCTTTTAAAGCTTTCTGTAGTTTCTCTATTTGTTTGGGATTGAGATGGTTTTGGGCTGGCATTTTTGTAGGAATTGACTAAACTAAACTTTTATTATACCCTATTTAAAGGCACAACAGCTTATTAATGTTCATCCGTGTAGTGCCTTCCTGATTCCTTCTACTTAATTGGAATTTCGATGATAAATTCAGTGCCTTTGCCGGGTTCCGAGAGGCACTGCAATTTGCCGTTGTGTTTTTCAACGACAATTTGGTGCGAAATTGATAAACCTAAACCTGTGCCTTTTCCTACGGGTTTTGTGGTAAAAAACGGGTCAAACAAACGCACGATCTGATCTTCGGTAATGCCCAAACCATTATCTTTAATCCGAATACAAATGCTCTTGTTATCAATCGTTTCAGTTTGAATCGTAATAGTAGGAAAGGGAGAATTAGCGATATTTTTTGCTTGGCTGCTGCTTTCTTCCAAGGCGTCGATCGCATTTGCCAATACATTCATAAATACCTGATTTAACAGTCCGGGATGACAGTTTATTTGCGGCAGTTCTCCGTATTCTTTAATCACTTTAATGCCATGCCACTTGGGTTTGGCTTTCAGTCGGCTATTCAACATTAACAAGGTACTTTCTAAACCTTCGTGAATGTCGGCAGTTTTGATTTTCGCTTCGTCCGCCCGCGAGAAATTTCGGAGAGTTTGAATAATTTCTACAATGCGCTCGCATCCGGTCTGCATAGAACTGAGCAATTTTGGCAGGTCTTCTGCTAGAAATTCTAAGTCTATATCCTCGGCTTGTTGCTGAATTTTTGCTGGGGGATTTGGGTACTCTTCTCGATACACTTGCACGATTTCTAACAAGTCGAGAACGTAGCCTCGGACGTGGCAGAGGTTGCCGGCGACAAAGCCAACTGGGTTGTTTATTTCGTGGGCAATTCCTGCTAGCACCTGTCCCAGGGAAGACATTTTTTCGGTTTGTACTAACTGCATTTGAGTTTGCTGCAAGTTGCTCAAAGCTGTTTGCAGTTCTTGGGATTTTTGCCGATCGCGCGAGGCGGCGGCGGCCCGTTCTTCCTCAACTCCGATCGCCCCGGCAATAATTCCGATCAGCTTGCAGTCGGCTTCTGTGGGCGCGATCGACTCAGTGTAGAGAACGCACATCGCACCCACGTAATCGTCGCCCAGCCGCACTGCTTGTCCCAGATAGCTTTGGAGTTGGTAGCGGATGACAGCGGGATCGGTTTGGGCGTAGATCGTGTTCTGCAAGTCAGGAATGGCCAGTGCCCGATCGCTTCCTTTGCTGCATACGTCGGTGCAGATGTGGCCCTCGGCGCGATCGACCAGCGGGTAGTCCGGCGGCGCTTGCCAAGTCGCGATCGCGCGCAGCACACCGTCACCGACGCGGTTGTAGATGGCGCAGCTTCCGCCCAAAAGCTCGCCGGCTAAGGATGTCAGCCGCTGGATGTTGTTAGCCGCGTCGGTGGTGAATCCCAAAAAGCACTCGTTGATTTTGCTGAGGCGGTACTCTGCTTGCCTGCGCGCCGTCATGTCGCGGGAGTTGATCACAATTCCTTTCACAGCGGGGTCTGCTAGCAAGTTGATGCCCACACCTTCGAGAAAACACCAAGAACCGTCAGCGCGCCGGAACCGACCTTCTAGGGCGATCGGATCGCCTGGATTTGCGATCATTTTTTCGCCGTCGGACATCAGCGAGGGAAGGTCGTCAGGGTGGATGAAATCGACGGCAATTTGACGGGCGAGTTCCTCTGGTTCGTAGCCCAAAACTGTTTCTACGGAAGGGCTTCCGTAAACAATGCGACCGCTTTCGTCGAGAATAGTAATGATGTCGGAACTGTTGAGAATCAGCGATCGCCACTTAGCCTCATTTTGCAACAAAGCTGACTCGGCTTGTTTGCGATCGGTAATATCCTCTACCATTTGCAAAATAAACTGTGGCGTTCCCTGACTGCTGTCGATGACAGAGGCGCTGAGGCGTCCCCACCTGATGCTACCGTCTGGGCGGAGGTAGCGCTTTTCTATTTGGTAAGCTTCGCGCGAGCCCGCGGCCAACTGTTGGCGCAACTGGTGCGAAGCTTGTGCGTCTTCCGGGTGCGCGCAGTCGTCGAGTCGCACACCCCGCAGTTGAGCTTCCGATCGCCCCAGCATAGCTTGAAAGGCCGGATTAGTGGCGATCGCAACACCTTCGAGGGTAGCGACTACCATGCCGATGGCAGCGCGTTCAAAAATTGCCCGAAACCGCTGTTCGCTGTCTCGCAAAGCTGCATCCGCTGCCACTTCCTGGGTGATGTCCCGCCCCGCGACTGCCAAACCTTTGCGCGAACCGTCGGGGTTGAACAGCGGCACTTTCCGCACTTCAAACAAATTGCTGCCGCCTGTGGGCAAGGAGACAATTTGGCGGCTGGAGGTAAGAGTGCCTGCTTGCCACGTGGTTTCGTCGGTTTCCTGCCAAGTTACCAGGATTTCTCTGACTCTGGGATCGGCGGTGGCAGCAAGTTCGGCAGTAGTTTTGCGCTGGTAGTCTGCGGTTTCCCAGCCCAAAAGTTGGAGGGCGCAGTCGTTGGCAATCAGCCAGCGCCCCTCGCTGTCTGTGAGGTTGATCGCGTCGGGCACGGCGTCGATCGCGGTTTTCAGCCAGTATTCTTGATTTCGCAGGGCTGCTTCGGCTTGTTTGCGGGCAGCGATTTCGGCGACGGTTCCTTCGTAGTAAAGGAGTTCGCCATCTTCGTCGCGGACTTCGCGCACGTTTTCCGAGATCCAGGTAGTGCTGCCGTCTCGGCGGCAGACGCAGGACTCAAACTCTTTCAGGGAGCCATTTTTGCTAATTTCGGCCATGAAGGAAGCGCGGCGGGTGCGATCGGCGTAAAGGTTTTTTGCCGAACATTTTGCGATCAGTTCTGACGGGGAATCGTAGCCGTACATTCGGGCGAGTGCCGGGTTGGCGCTGAGGTAGCGCCCGTCTGGGGCGGTTTGAAATATGCCTTCGGTGGCGTTTTCAAAGATGCTGCGGTATTTTGCCTCGGCTTCTTTGAGGGCTTCTTCTGCTTGTTTGCGATCGGTGATATCAGATTGGACGCCGATGAAGTGGGTAACGAGCCCGCTGCTGTCGCGCACCGGCGAGATGGTGAGTTCGTTCCAGAATGGGGTGCCGTCTTGGCGGTAGTTTTTCAGAATTACTTTGCAGTCGTGTTGTTCTTTCAGGGCCACGCGGATTTGATCGACGGCAGCGCGATCGGTATCCGGGCCTTGCAGGAAGCGGCAGTTGTGCCCGATTATTTCGAGGCGATCGTAGCCTGTAATCCGCTCGAAAGCCGGGTTGCAGTAGACTATGGGCTGGTCCGGCCGGGTAGCGTCCGCGATCACGATGCCGTTGCTGGTAGCTGCCAGGGCGCGATCGTACAGCCGAAATACTTCTTCTATTAAATTCGGTGCATTGCCGCCAGTGCGAGTCGGCGATGGCGATAGTGTTTCAGAAGGAATGCTTATATCGATCTGCATGAGTTTCTATATATTGAGTTTATTGTCGATTCCGACTGGCAGCACACCCTAAAGTTTAACAGAATTGCCTGTTTGGCGAAGGCAGAACTTAGAAGGTTATTATGCAAAAATTTGGCAACTAATTATACCTACAAAAAATCTGGCATCCCTCGTTTTTTGCTTCGGCTTTTTGCCTTGTGCCTTCTACCTTCAAAGGAATCCTACTTGTTAATTTATAATAGCTGTTGCGGCGATCACTCTATCTCTGGTATGGTTTACTTAGCAGAGTTTGGGCGGCTTACAGGTTCGCGCATTTATTTTTTCGATTGAATCAAAACAAATAGAGCGTCCGGCTCTAGTAAAATATTTTTTTAATTATTTTTATTTAAAACGTGTAAAATATTTTAAACAAACAGAGTCAACATTAATTTTGAACGATCGCAGCAAGTTCTGAAATATCGTCTATCGCAACTGTCGGTTCTAGGGCGAGACACTTAGCGCGATCGCCATATCCGTAAGCCGCCCAACAAACATCTATCCCAGCATTTTTAGCAAACAGCAAATCAACCGCTGTATCGCCAACCATTAAAACTTGACTGTTATCCAATTCCGGGAACAGCGGTTTAATAATCGAGTGAAAAACCGCCGGATTGGGTTTCGGGATTATTTGTCCATTATCACCTAAAATTAAATCAAAAAAACTGTGAACTTTCAAAGTTTTCAGCAACGAATCAACAAAACTAACGTGTTTGTTGCTAAAAACTCCCAGGCTCAATCCAGACTGACGCGCCAACTGCAAGACTTGCTTTGTCCCCGGGAATAAATCTACCTGCTTTTCACCTTCAGTCCGATAATAAGAGCGGTAAGTTTCAACCCATTCAGGAATTGCACTTTCCTCGATCGCCGGATGGAGAATTTTAAAACTATTTGGTAAATTGATGCCGATTGTACCTATAATAGTATCAGCAGCAGGCGGGGCAATATTGTAGCTTTCAAAAGTTTTGGTAAAGCAAAATACAATAGCTTTGTGAGTAATTGCCAAAGTACCGTCGAAGTCGAAAATAATTAACTTGTACTGACTCATCATCCGTTCCCAATGTAAATTATAATTTTTTAGCATTCAAGAGGTCAACATGAGTGTCACCGAAAAACCCGAACTTCTAGTAACAGATTTTACAGATTTTCCAGACCACACTCAATTACCAGATTCCGACGGTACTTTTGTAAAAAACTTTCAAGAACACCCTCAAAGCATCCTGTTAACAACATCTGTTCGACCCATTTTAGACCAACTTCATCCCGACGGACAATATTGTATCGGTCAAGATTCCGGCATTTATTGGCGAGTCCCGCAACCCCCAGAACCCCTAGGCAGAGGAGCTGAAGCACCGGATTGGTTTTACGTCCCCGACGTGCCGCCAACTCTCGACGGAAATATGCGCCGTTCCTATGTGATGCGGAAAGAATTAATGCCGCCGTTAATCATATTAGAATTTGTCTCTGGAGATGGCAGCGAAGAAAGAGATAAAACTCCAAAAAAAGGCAAATTCTGGATTTACGAGCGGATTATTCGACCTGCTTTTTACGGAATTTATGAAGTCACAAAAGCCAAAATAGAATGCTATCATTTGGTGGAAGATAGATTTGAGTTAATGTCAGAAAATCAGCGCGGACATTACCAAATCGAGCCAAGGGGATTGGAATTAGGCATTTGGCAAGGAATTTATCAGGGCGTAGAACTGCCTTGGATGCGCTGGTGGGATGCTGAGGGGAATTTGCTGCTGGCCGCTGATGAACGGGTAGAACAAGCGGAATTGGCAGTCGAACAAGCGCAGTCAGAAGCAGAAGAAGAACGGGAAAGGCGAATAGAAGCCGAGCAGCGAATTCAAGCTTTAGAAGCGCGTTTGCGAGAGCTAGAAGGAGGCTAAAATCCGAATAAAGAGGGCGGGTTTATTAAATTATTGGTGTGAGAGAATTAAATGGCTGGTAAAACCCGCCCATACCCACATATTTTTATCGTTTACGCAGATATTTTTTTCTTGTCTCCGGTTTGTCGTATGGGAATTTTAAAAATTACCACTTCTAATCCAGAAGCTGCTTGTATTATTTGATAAGTATTTTGTAGCTTTGTGTAGAATCTATGGCACTAATTGTTCAGAAATATGGCGGAACCTCGGTTGGTACAGTCGATCGCATTTTGGAAGTAGCCCGACGAGTTGTAAAAACAGCACAGCTCGGCAACTCTCTCGTTGTCGTACTTTCGGCGATGGGCAAAACCACCGACGGTTTAGTTAAACTCGCCAAGGAAATTTCCCCAAATCCCAACAAGCGGGAAATGGATATGTTGCTCTCCACTGGGGAACAAGTCTCGATCGCACTTTTGAGCATGGCATTGCAGGAAATGGGACAGCCCGCCATTTCCCTCACCGGCGCCCAAGTCGGCATTGTCACCGAAGCCGCCCACACCCGCGCCCGGATTTTGCGAATCGACCCGAATCGGCTGGAAACCCAGTTAAAAAGCGGTAAAGTCGTTGTGGTTGCGGGCTTCCAAGGTATCGCCGATGCCGGAGAATTGGAAATTACCACCTTGGGGCGTGGCGGTTCCGACACAACAGCAGTTGCCCTCGCCGCAGCGCTGCGGGCCGACAGATGCGAAATTTATACCGACGTGCCCGGAATTCTGACTACAGATCCGCGCTTGGTTGCTGACGCGCAATTGATGGACGAAATCACTTGCGACGAAATGCTGGAATTGGCGAGTTTGGGCGCAAAAGTCCTCCACCCGCGCGCGGTAGAAATTGCCAAGAATTACGGCGTGCCGTTGGTAGTGCTTTCTAGCTGGAGTGACGCCCCCGGTACGCGGGTAGTGTCCCCACCCCCGAAACTTCGCCCTTTGGAGGGTTTGGAGCTCGCAACAGCGGTGGATGCGGTGGAATTTGACTTAGATCAGGCAGGGGTGTCGCTGCTGCGTTTGCCCGATCGCCCGGGAGTAGCAGCGCGGTTGTTTGGTGCGATCGCCCAACAAAATCTCGATGTAGACTTAATTATCCAGTCAATTCATGAAGGAAATACTAACGATATTGCCTTCACCGTGACGCGAAAATCTCTGCAACAAGCCACCGCCGTTGCAGATGCAATTATTCCCACCCTCGGCAAGAATTCTCGCCCAGAATTGGGAGAACCGGAAGTGAAAGCAGAAGAGCGACCAATAGCTAAAGTTAGCATTGCGGGTGCGGGAATGATCGGTCGTCCGAGGGTAGCGGCGCAGATGTTTAAGACTTTAGCGGATGCGGGAATTAACATTCAAATGATTTCTACATCCGAGGTGAAAGTTAGTTGTGCGATCGATGCCGAAGATTGCGATCGGGCCGTTGCCGAACTCTGCAAAGCATTTGATGTCGCCAACTCCCCTATTGGGCTGCATTCAGCATCCCACAAACCGCCCGCAGTCCGCGCCGTTGCGTTGGATCTCAATCAAGCGCGTCTAGCAATTCGCCAATTGCCCGATCGACCCGGAGTAGCAGCAAAACTGTTCGGACTTTTAGCCGAGGAAAATATCAGCGTAGACACGATTATTCAGTCGCAGCGCTGCCACAATATCGACGGCATATTAACTCGCGACATTGCATTTACCGTCGCGCAAATTGACGCCGAAGCTGCTAAAAAAGCCCTGGAAAAAGCAGCCCCAGAATTCGGATGGGGCGAAGTAGCAGTCGATACACAAATTGCCAAAGTTAGCGTTGTCGGTTCCGGGATGGTAGCGCATCCGGGAGTAGCGGCAAAGATGTTTGAAGCGCTTTCCCGCCAGCAAATCAACATTCAAATGATTGCAACTTCCGAGATTAAAATTAGCTGTGTTGTGGATGAGGAACAAGCCGTAACCGCTTTGAAGGCAGTTCACGCAGCCTTTGAACTTGCCGGCACTGAAAGAATCCAAGTTCCAGCCTAATACAGGTTTGTAGTTGCGCTTCAGCGCCTGCTGGGACTCAAGCGCAACTACAAGCTTCAAAAGTTCATAGGACTTACGCAGTCCGACCAAAGAAACCGGGTTTTTCCAAAAAACCCGGTTTCTTTTGGCTGGAATGTGCGTATTTTCTTCCCTGAAACCCGGTTTCTCGTCCTCGATGCGTAAGTTCTAAATGTGTTAGCATAAAAAGAGTGAGCGACTTAATGAATTTAATCTTATGACTCTAGCAAAGGAACAAACTACTGATAGCAGTAGCAACAGCGGTTTATCGAATTTCCGCATCACTGTCGAACGTCTGCTCGAACTTTTAGATTTAGAACAAGAGGATGAGTACGGGATTTTGAGACCGACTGAGTATGCTTTCAGAACAGCGATGAAATTGATTGTAGAAACCTATGATATTTTGGGTGATAATTTTCCGAAAGCATCTACTGGTACAGATGATATAGGTAGTATCAGACTTGCTTGGCAAAATGTAAATGCCGATCGGAGAATACGCTTGTTCTGCCCGCATAATGCTGATGAGAAAGCTTACATTTATCATCAAAAGAGTGAGGAGTATGGCTCGGAAGATATTACTTCAGCAGCAACCTTAGCCCATTGGCTAGAGTGGTTTAATAAGGTATGACTGATAAATATTCTCGGAGGGAATCAGATGTAGTCATAAATATCTAATGATTCATTACAGTGGCAAGTAAAATACCAGGTAGCTCCTATATTTCTTGTAAAACACTCTTATAAGTGTGAAAACGTGCTATAATATCTATTATTCGTAGACTTGGCAGGCTTTTTTTTTAAGCCTCACCACTAACAATCGACTTTCGCATTAATACCAATGAACCAACCCTTACTCGGAGTTCCAGCCAGGAGCTCCTTTTTTTTGGCTCGTTTCTAAAGCAGAGTGAAGTGAGAGCTTGTTCCTCAATACAGCGCTTTGCATCTAAATAGAGTACACCCCTCCCCAACCCTCCCCGAAGTTCGGGGAGGGTGCCCGATAGGGCGGGTGGGGTGAATGTACTTCATTCAATGGGAATCTACTGTATGTTATAACTAACGACTTATGAGTACGAAAAATCACTTCAATTCTTTACCTGACAGTGCTATTGTCTATAGAGCTTTACTCCGGAGACAATGGATTGACGAAGCAAATTTAGTTGTATCTTCCGCTTACTTACTGCGAGCGAATGAACTGGGTTTATCGGTGACAATTGCCAGTGTTTGTTCCCCCGAACAATGTGCAGCAAAGTTCAACAATTGTTTCGGAGTTGCTAGTCTGCAAGTAGGACAAATTCGTGAATTAGGTTTAGATGCAGTACCTGATTCAGCATCCCACGCTCTGATTGTCGGTTTACCTCAGGTGAAAGATGATCGAAACAGAGCTGAAAGATTGGCCGATTTGTTAGCACAGCGATCGAGCATCGTATGGCAACCTTCGCAAACATAGCTTAGCAAGTTGTCCGATCAAATCCGGGTTAAAAACCCTTGATAATACTGCGCGGTTTCAACCGCCCAGTATTTCTTTGGCGATCGCCTCCACCACCGGCACACAAACCGAATTGCCAATTTGCTTGTAACTTTCCCCTGCACTCGGATAACTCTTAAAATCTTCAGGAAAACCCATAAGACGGTAACATTCCTTCAGCGTCAACTTTCTCACCATATCTTGCTCAGGAATGTAGATAAAAAACCTGCCAGAGGTTTCTTGCGAAGGAATAGTCGGATGCACTCCATCTACCGAATAAATGCGATTAGGCTGTCTGTGAACTCTCGATAAATGTTCTGTATTGGGCCTCACGCCAGTTTTCCAAGTACCTTTATTTCTGTAACCTACAAACAAAAGTCCCGAATCTTGCTTTCTCGGAGACTCAATTAGAGTATACTCTGATTTATTCAATATTTCAAAATCCCCTGTCTCGTCTAGAAATTCCCTGAGTTGGGGAGGAAACTTGCTTTTAAGTCGAGAAAAATTAAATTCTTTACCTTTAGTTGCAATAATGAATATTCTTTCACGATGTTGAGGAATTCCAAAATCTTTAGCATTCAGCATTTTGTAATTCACGCTGTAGCCCAAGTCTTCTAGGCTGGCAATAATTACTTTTAATGTATTTCCCTTGTCGTGATGGATCAAGTGCTTGACATTTTCTAGGACAATTACTTGAGGTTGTTTTACTTTGATAATTTTACAAATCTCGAAAAACAGCGTGCCTCTAGTATCTTCAAAACCCAACTTTTTGCCACAGATGCTAAAAGGTTGGCAAGGAAAGCCGGCGACTAAAACATCAAAGTCTGCTAAATCGGCGGGATTGATGTTACTGATGTCTGCAAAAGGAACGTCACTGAAATTATCCTGGTAAACTTGTCGGCATTTGCTGTTAATTTCGCAGGAAAAAACGCATTCAAAGCCAACTCTTTCAAAACCTTGTCTAAAACCTCCTATTCCTGAAAACAAATCTATAAATTTCATCTATAATTTAATACAAAATGTTATTCATCCCAATGATAACATATTTTATTTCTCTCTCTTATTTCACTCTGCGTTCTCTGCGCTCTCTGCGGTTCATTCTATCAATTTCAACAACTCTTCCTACAGCCCTCAATCTTATACCTCTCATTAAAAGTCGCACAACCCCGCGCCGGACTTAGGCTCAGCCCTGTCCCCAGAGATATCCCAGAGAATAATGTCCCAAACTTGTCCCGCAGCCGACTAAACTAGAAATAGCAGCAAAAATTACAGCTATTGTTTACTTTCTTTCACCAACCATGAGTCAAACCTTGGAAAACCTCACCGCAATCGATGACAACCTATCCAAACGCCACCTCGACCTCGATCCAGGCGGCTACTTCATCATCTATCTCGATCGCGAAACCAGCTTAATTTGTGCCAAACATTTCACCAACATCATCGACGATCGAGGCCTCGCCGTCGATCCCGAAACTGGTAAACCCATCCCCGCCCGTGGCAAAGTAGAACGCACGGAGGTCACACTTTTTACCGGCAGAACCGCCAAAGAACTTTGTGTCAAAATCCTAGAAGAAACCCGCCCCAGCCCGGTGACAATGTTAGATCACGCGGCTTATCTGGGACGGGAATTTGTACGGGCAGAAATTGCATTGTTGAGCGATCGAGAATACGTTCAAGATTAGTGCAGCCCTGCCATATTTTCTTGCAAAACGGCAACCGATCGGATGCAAGCAGCACCGATTACGAAAAACCTTGATACCAGAAATAAGTCACCATCGGAATCACTGTCGCCAATACCAACAGCACAACCACAACAACTGTGGCATTGCCTTGGTCTGTTTCTTCCGCTTTTTTAAACGTGCCTTCAACTTGAATGTTGTCAACAACTTCAGGAGCACCCGGATCGGGTTCGCCCGACAAAACAGTTGCAAGGCGCGTACTTGCAGCCGCAAATGCCTCGTTGTATTTATTGGCTTCCCGCAGCGGCACTTGAACGGTTTCTCCAGCTACACTCTGGGCAATTTCATCGGTTAGCAGGGACTTAACCCCTTCGCCGGTGCGAATTGCCGCGCTGTTGGTAACAGTGTCGAGAACGAGTAAAATTTGATTAGTCTGGTCTTCTTTTGCGGGAAACCATTGTTCAAACAGTTGGTCGGTGAAAGTGGCAGCCGTTTCACCGTAGTCTAAGCGGTGGATGGTGACAAATCTGACTTGTTTCCCTGTTTTGTTTTCCAGGTTGTCGAGCACGCTGGTGATATTGCTTTCGCTGCTGCGGCTGAGCACGTCGCCTTTGTCGAACACCCAAGTTCGATCGCCCGCCGACAACACCGGCATTTCGTACACGCCAGTAGCCAATGCCGGCAATACCGCCATCTGGGATGCGATTAGGGCGATCGCGATCGTCGCCGCCAAAGATTGGAGATATTTTCTCCAGTTAAATAATTGCTTCAGGAGTCTGGTCATGAGGTTAACCGTAAAACTGACTTTTTTCCAAAAATACTATAGAAACCCCCGTAAAATTCATTTTACACAGCGCAATATTTACAATTAGCTCGCCACTCGAACTTCCCGCCCGATTATTTTAGGATTCTAACTATGGAACCAGCAGATACTTATAAAGGTTGGATTATTCAATCCCAGAAAGTCTTCTACGTCGAGGTTTGGGATAGCCGGGGCAACCGTCACGTCGCCGTCCAAAATGCCAAGACAGAGGAGGAAGCTTTGGAATTGGCCAAAAACTGGATTGACAAATATGAGTCACAACCCGGAAGAATGCCGATCGACGTACCCCATCCTTTCGGAGACATGATCGATATGCCATTTTAATGGATACTCCCCAGCTTGTAGGGTGCGTCACATAGAGAAAACCTTTTCAAATCGAGAAATTATGGGGACGGATGCACCCAAAGAATATGCCAGTTGCGTCCAGGAGTGCATTTGTCATGAGATACAATTACGAAATCCCTCGCAATTTCCGCGTATTTTCTACCAAACTCCGAGCAAATTCGTCGAACCTTTCAGACAGTTTTTCATCCAACAATTTACCCTCAGGACTAAAAGCTTTCCAAGCTTGTCCGATCGCAATTTGTTCGGGAATTACCCAAGCGTGCACCCATCTCAAAATGGTTCGCAAATCGTTGAGTGCGTTGTTGTTAACTTGCCCTCCCAAAACGCTAATCGCACCCGCAACCTTCCCGTCCAAATGCTCGAAACTCATCAAATCCAGGGCATTCTTGAGAGCACCGCTGACGCTACCGTGATACTCCGGCGTTGCCAAAATCAAGCCGTCGGCTTGCTTAACCGCATTCTGCAGCTTTTGCACATCTGGGTAATCGATATAATCATTCTCACCATTGCAGAATGGCAGATTGAGCGATCGCAAATCGAAGATTTCAACTTCTGCGCCCAGGGTCTGCGCCCGTTCTGCTGCCACCTTCAACGCTAACTGGCTGTAGGAGCCAGCCCGCAAACTTCCACCAATGCAGACTATTTTTACCATAAAGCTTAAAAACAATAACTGTCGCCCTAAAACGTACTCATTACGAGTATGATTAACATAGCAAGTTCGATCGGCAACTGTCAATCGATTTGAGATTTTAGATTTACGCACGCGGCCCAGAAACCGGGTTTTTTGAGCAAAATCCTTGGTTATAGCCCGCAGATTAGGTAAAAAACCCGGTTTCTTGAGGAGTCGTGGGTAAGTTCAGTGGAGTGGGCCCAGAAACCGGGTTTTTTGAGCAAAATCCTTGGTTATAGCCCGCAGATTAGATAAAAAACCCGGTTTCTTGAGGAGCCGTGGATTCAAAACCCCCCTCAAGAGGGGCATCTTACAGATGCCTGCGAGAGATAAACCCATCCAACACCCGCCATCTTGTTAAAATAAATGAACGTAGCAAACCACAAGCGGTCAATCTTGGCAGTCTTCAACCTTGGGCAAAGCAATATGAAAAATTCTTGGAAACACGCATGGCTGGGGCATCTAGCTGTAAACAAAGACAAGTCGAGCCAGAATCCTAAAAAATCAATTCCAGGACGGAATCTGTGGCGCATCCTGGGCAGTTTGGTGATTTCTCAAGGAATATTGCTCTCGACCCCGGTGTTTGCCGAGAGCGCGCCAAACACCATGAGTTACAGCCAACTGATCGACAACATAGAAAAAGGGCAAGTCAGTAGAGTCGAAGTAGACGAAACTCAAAAAACTGCCAAGGTTAGGCTAAAAAATCAAAAAAGCGATCAGACTCAATCAGTTAGTCTGTTCGACTACAACAACCGAGAACTGTACTCGCAAATCCGCGCCAAAAAGATTGACTTTGAAGTCAAACAAACAGCCGACAACGCCGCCGCAGTCAGTTTAGTAGTAAACTTGCTAGTGATTTTTGCAGTGTTGGCAGTGTTGATGGCAATCCTGCGCCGATCAACCCAATCTCAAGGAAATGCCATGAACTTCGGCAAATCCAGAGCCCGTTTCCAAATGGAAGCAAAAACCGGCGTGATGTTCGACGACGTAGCAGGCATCGAAGAAGCTAAAGAAGAACTGCAAGAAGTCGTAACTTTCCTCAAAAAACCCGAACGCTTCAACGCCATCGGCGCCAAAATTCCCAGAGGAGTTCTGTTAATCGGGCCTCCCGGAACCGGTAAAACAATGCTGGCAAAAGCCATCGCCGGCGAAGCAGCCGTCCCCTTCTTCAGCATCTCCGGTTCCGAATTTGTCGAAATGTTTGTCGGAGTCGGCGCCTCCCGCGTCCGCGACTTGTTCCGCAAAGCTAAAGAAAATTCGCCCTGCATCGTCTTCATCGACGAAATAGACGCGGTAGGAAGGCAGCGCGGCGCTGGTATCGGTGGCGGCAACGACGAACGCGAACAAACTCTCAACCAGTTGCTGACAGAAATGGACGGCTTTGAGGGTAACAGTGGCGTGATTGTGATTGCAGCTACTAACCGGCCCGACGTGCTCGATACCGCCCTGCTGCGGCCCGGCAGGTTCGATCGGCAAGTAACGGTAGATTTACCCAGCTACAAAGGGCGGTTAGGGATTTTGCAAGTTCACGCGCGCAACAAAAAACTCGACCCAGAAGTTGCCCTAGACACGATCGCCCGCCGCACTCCCGGCTTTTCCGGCGCCGACTTGGCAAACTTGCTCAACGAAGCAGCAATTCTCACCGCGAGGCGTCGCAAAGACACGATTACTAACTTAGAAGTTTACGACGCGCTCGACCGGATCACGATCGGGCTTAGCCTCAACCCGCTGCTGGACAGCAAGAAAAAGTGGATAGTAGCATACCACGAAGTCGGACACGCCCTAGTCGCGACCATGCTTAAAAATGCCGATCCACTTGAAAAAGTAACGATTATTCCGCGTTCCGGCGGCATCGCAGGCTTTGCTAAGTTTGCCCTCGACGACGAAATGCTCGATAGTGAAGGTTTGAGGAGTCGGGCTTGGCTATTAAGCCAGATTACAGTAGCCTTGGGGGGACGGGCGACAGAGGCTGAAGTTTACGGCGATGCTGAAGTAACTATGGGTGCCAGCGGCGATATCAAAGCAGTTAGCAGTCTCGCCAGGGAGATGGTAACGCTTTATGGAATGTCGGATTTGGGCCCTGTGGCTTTTGAAAGTCCGAACAATGAGGTGTTTTTGGGCCAAAACTGGAATTCGCGATCCGAGTATTCCGAAGACATGGCAACCAAGATTGATCGCCAAGTCCGGGAAATTGCCTTTGACTGCTACGAAGAAGCTCGCCGAATTATCCGCGAAAACCGCGCTTTGGTAGATAAACTTGTCGAAGCGCTGTTGGATGAAGAAACCATCGACGGCGACGAGTTCCGCCAAATTGTCGAGCGGTACACCGAGTTGACCAAAAAAGAGTTAGCCCCAACGTAAAGAGTCATTAGTCATTGGTCATTAGTCATTAGTCCACAGTTATTAGTTAGTAGTTGGTTTGTCAGTTGTCAGCAGTCATATCAAATCCGGTGGCATCGGAATTATGTAGTGCGAGCGGGGACGATCGCACTGACCTGATCCAAATATATAATTCCGATGCCACCGGAAACCATATCATTGGTCATGGGTAATTGGTAAGGGTTCGGTGGGACGCACTACTTCTTCCCTCTTCCCTCTTCCCTCTTCCCTCTTCCAACTGACAACTAACAACTGACAACTGACTAATTAAGATTGTTGCGCGTACATTTCCCGAAGTACCAAAGCCGGGTCTACCCAACGGCCGCCGTACTTCAGTCCCCAGTGCAAGTGAGGCCCACTCGTGCGGCCGGTCATCCCAACTCTGGCAATTCTCGCACCCGCAGGCACTGTTTGACCTTGCCAAATTTGCAAGGTACCTTCGCTATCGGTATAATAACGCCCGCCGTTAGCCGTTAGCACTCGGCCTCTGAGGTGACAGTAGATGTGTTCCCAATTTCCCGATCGCACCACCATACCAGTGCCGCACCTGCCATCTTCCCAAACTTCGGAAATTTGGCCGCCCCACCAATTGCGGATATAGCTGCCTTCCGGGGCTGCCAAGTCCAAACCGTAATGAAAATCCCCGCCACGGGGGCCGAAGGCGGAAGTGTATGTTTCAAAGTTTTCGACTGGAAAAGAAGCTTCTTGCCACAAATTACCCGTCGCTACTCTGGTTGGTAAGCCTGACTGAGCTTTGACCACCTGCTGCTGCAAATAAGGGCTGATCAAAACAATGCCGATCGAAAGTGCCAGCAGCAGCATCTGTCTGAGACGAAAAAAGCGTTTTGCCGTCAGCGGGCCTCTAGAGTCTTGCAGGATTTTTTTCACGGCTCAAAGTTAAATGTGTGTGGGAGTTTGCGTTGTCTGTTAGGCTCACATCTTGCACCCTTGTCAATAAAGCTTTCAGGGGCGGGCTTTCCGGCCCGTTCCACAAAAAAATTATTCTTTGTAGAACGGGCCGGAGAGCCCGTTTCTGAGGTGCAAGATGTAAGTTATGCCAATTCGCTGCAAGATTGGCTTTGAGCTCTACCCGCGATCGCGAATCAGTTTAATAACAACGTGTATCTTACTCCATCCAAAACCCGTGTCAAGGCTTCCGGGTAAATGCCCAGGGGTGATAAAGCTTCTTCCAGGTTCATGAAGTACACCATAAAGCTATATTGTGTGGTGTTAATCTGTAGGGTGCGGATCTGCGAAATATTGGTGGATAAAACTTACAGATTGCTGATGGCGACGCACCAAACAGCAGGCGATCGCCAGATTGTGTGTACCACATCTACATGGAATATGCTGTAATAAAAAAATTGGCCGAGGAATTCCTGCTGCGGTTGAACTCGATCGAGCTTTTGCTTGACACTATAGTTAGTTAGTTCCGGGATTTTGGATGTCATCCAAAATCTCAAATTCATAACACACATCAAGCAATGCTTACTGAAATTTTTCCCTTTAGTTTTGCCATAGACGCAACTGCGATCGCCGGTGCGTCCTTGTGGTCTTTGGCCCTGTACTGGGGCCTGTCGCCCCTGACAGAATGGGTAATCCTGCAACTCAACCGCTGGATGAATTTTGCCGAGAGATCCCTCTACACCTCAGAAGCCGAGTTTGAAAGAACCCGCCAAGCCAGAGAAGCTCAAAATGCCTTTTACGCTTCGCTGTTGAGCATTCTGCCCTTTTTGATTGTGGGCGGATTGTGCAATTGGGGCGTCGAATTGTCTCTGGGCACTGGTTGGGCGGTATCTATGGGTACGATCGCCTGTATTGGTGGCGGCGTGTACGAGCTCGGCCGCCGAGACGGCGAGGAGTCTTAGGGGATTTTGGATTTTGGATTTTGGACAGGACTTACGCGCAGGTAGTTAGAAACCTGGTTTTTGCGACAATATTTCGTTGTCACCTGCAGATTCGCTAAAAAACCCGGTTTCTGTTTCTTTTCTTGAAGCGCGTAATTACTGTATGATTGTCGCTCAAAAATTAGGATGTAAAGCTATGAAACTAAAGTGGTTGATACCTGCAATTATCTCATCTTTTGCGATCGTTGTTATTCCTGCGAAAGCGGCTGAAACCAGGTGCGGATGGTTAATAAATCCCACGCCTGCTAATTGGTATCTCAAAGACAAAGATGCTCAGTGGACTATCTCGGCACAAGGGGGATATCAAGCCGGAGGAATGAACAATATTCCTCCTTTTAACGACGATGAATATGTCAAAACTAATGTTAATTATGGATATGGCTGTGCTTGTTTAAATGTGGTGACAGATAGAAATCGAATGAGAATTACCACGATACAAGATGGTGAACAATTACCACTCTCGACTTGTCGAAAAGATCCGAATTTGCCAAAAATTCGTTAGTTGTGGCGAAACCATACAATTTTTTTAACTCAGTCAAATGAACTTTCAACCCGAATTAACATCATTAAATCAAGCCCGCGCCACATTTAAAAAAATTTGGGGATACGACGACTTTCGCCCGCCCCAAGGAGAAATCGTCGGTAGTTTATTGGCAGGAAAAGATACAATTATAATTATGCCGACAGGTGGCGGCAAATCAATCTGCTTTCAACTGCCAGCTTTGTTACAAACAGGCTTAACTTTGGTAGTTTCGCCGTTAGTCGCACTGATGGAAAATCAAGTGCAAGAATTGCGCGATCGCAATCTCCCCGCTTCCCTCCTTCACAGTCAATTGCCAACACCGCAGCGCCGACAAACTATGCAATCGCTGCAACAAAACAAATTAAGATTGCTGTACCTGTCTCCCGAAACATTACTCAGCAAACCTGTTTGGGAAATTATCAGTCAGCCACACATCCAAATTAACGGTTTAATATTAGATGAAGCTCACTGTTTAGTGCAGTGGGGCGATACCTTTCGACCAGCTTACCGTCGTTTGGGAACAGTGCGATCGGCTTTGTTGAAAGCTAAACCAGCAAATAGTAAAATTGCGATCGCAGCTTTCACCGCTACCGCCAACCTGGAAGCACAGCAGACAATTAAAAATGTCTTGCAACTGCAAAAACCCGAAGCATTTCTGCTAAGTCCCTACCGTTCTAACCTGCACCTGCAAGTGCAGACTGTCTGGACGCCGAGAGGACGCAAGCAGCAGTTATTAAATTTTATTAAAGCTAGACCAAAACAAGCAGGTTTAGTGTATGTCCGCACGAGAAAAGATAGCGAAAACTTGGCGGATTTGTTGGAAGCAGCAGGTTATGAAACAGCAGCATATCATGCAGGTTTAAGTCCAGAATCACGACGAAAAATAGAAAAAGCTTGGCTGAACAATGAGCTTAAATTTGTGACTTGTACCTCAGCATTCGGTATGGGAATTAATAAGCCCGACGTTCGGTGGGTTGTTCATTTTCAAGCACCTTTGCTATTATCGGAATACATTCAGGAAATTGGTAGAGGCGGACGCGACGGCAAATCGGCGATCGCCCTGACATTGATGAGCGAACCGACGGGTTTGCTTTATCCTGAAGATAAACAAAGAAAGCAATTTTTTCAAGATAAATTGCGATCGCAATACCGAGAAGCTCAGCAATTAGCCAAAAAACTGCCAGTTAAAGGTGATATAGAAGCTGTTTCCCGTGAATTTCCCGAAAGTGCGATCGCCCTTTCAATCTTGCACAGCAGCGGACAATTAACATGGCAAGATCCTTTTAATTATGCGATCGATAAATCTGCACAGCAAAAAGCCGAAAAATTAAATTTTACCGCAGCCGAAGAAATGGCAAAATATCTCAAACATCGCGAGTGCAGGTGGCAATTTTTGCTCCAAGCTTTTGGGTTTGCCAAGGAAGCTAAATCAATGCGCTGCGGCCACTGCGACAATTGTCGATAGAATAAACGATTATACTCAAACGACTTAACCACTCCGACCAAAGAAACCGGGTTTTTTACCCAGTCTGCGGGCAGAAACGAAGTATTGCTGTGAAAAAACCCGGTTTCTCGCTACCCGTGCGATCGCGAACTAACTCACAGATGTTATGATGAAGATATTTGCTTTACACACTTGGCAAAAAATAGTAAAAAGTAAATGATAGAAACAGACACTGCGGCACAGATTTACACAGTAGAAAATACAGAAGAATTCGATCGCAGTAATGTCAATCAGCGATTAGATATTTGGCTGTCAAACCAGATACCGGACTTATCCCGATCGCGCATCCAAAGCCTCATATCACAAGGCAACGTCAAAGTCAACGACGAAACCTGCACCTCGAAAAAAATCTCAGTAAAAACGGGCGATCGCATCCACCTCACTTTACCCGAAACCCAGCCCACTTCCTTGCAGGCCGAAGCAATTTCCCTCGACATTCTTTACGAAGACGACAGCCTAATTATTATCAACAAA
Organism: Microcoleus sp. LAD1_D5; assembly: GCF_036702115.1. Taxonomy (NCBI): domain Bacteria; kingdom Bacillati; phylum Cyanobacteriota; class Cyanophyceae; order Oscillatoriales; family Microcoleaceae; genus Microcoleus; species Microcoleus sp. LAD1_D5. Next base: position 195,276 of record NZ_JAUBSA010000003.1, read on the forward strand.
CCAGCCGGATTAGTCGTCCATCCAGCCGCCGGACACCAAGACGGTACATTAGTCAACGCCCTGTTAGCCCACTGTCCCCTAGCAGAAATAGGTGGAGTTCAGCGGCCGGGAATCGTGCACAGATTAGACAAAGATACGACAGGTGCGATCGCGATCGCCAAAACCGACATCGCCCACCAACACCTGCAAGCCCAACTCAAAACCAAAACCGCCCGCCGCGAGTATTTAGGCATAGTTTACGGGGCTCCCAACACCGAAACAGGCACAATAGACCTACCCATAGGGCGGCATCCCACAGACCGCAAAAAAATGGCGGTAGTACCAGTAGAAAAAGGCGGTCGCCCCGCAGTTACTCACTGGACAATCAAAGAAAGAATCGGCAACTATTGTTTAATGCACTATCAATTAGAAACCGGCCGCACTCATCAAATTCGCGTGCATACAGCCGAAATAAAACATCCGATTGTGGGCGACCCGATGTACAGTTCCAACCGTTCCATCGGCGTCAATTTAACAGGACAAGCCCTCCACGCATGGCGGCTGACATTGCAGCATCCCGTAACAGGAGAATTAATAGAGGCGATCGCACCTTTGCCCGATCAATTCAACACTTTATTGAAAATATTGCGGTTGCGCTCTCAAACTTGATATGTTGGGCAGTTAACACTGGTAGTTTCTATGTCTAAATTTGAGGAACTTTGCAAAGCTTACGCCGCATCCCGGCAAGCATACCGCGAATCCTGCGAAGCTGGTCAGGATTTTAGTGAAATTTTTATCAAGCAAATGAGCGATTATTTGGAATGCGCGATTCAAAACCAAAATCAGAAGTTTGATGAAAATGGGATACTGTATTTTGATGGTGCGATCGATGTTTGCGAAAATCCCGAAAATCCCGAAAAGGCCGATCGCGAAACAGTCGAAATATCTTTGAGTGTTAACAAAGTTATTGACAATTTCATTGTCACGGTTTATCCTTGGGGTCACGAATTCAAGATTCTCCTTGATGAACCCAGACACTTTGAAGAAGCTTTTGAATACATTTTTGATCGACTCCAATCAGCTTATACTGGCGTAAGTCTGTTACCGTCAGAACCAGCTCCTGTACCTTTTTAATGACTAAAGTCCTTACTATAAACCTTTTTTTCCCTGCCTTTTGTCTTGATTAAACTTCTTGCCTAAATCTGTGATGTAAGAGGGCAACCGCAGATGAAAACAGATGAACGCAGATGAACGCAGATACATTTAAAGATAGGAGAGCGAAGAAGGGCTTCAACTCAAGTCTAATATTTATCTGTTAAATCCTGTAGATTGCTCGTTGCCGAACTTCTTTCCAAAAAAGTATGAGCCCTGAGTTTTGGATTCCAAGTTTATCAAAAAACTCAAACCTCAAAACTCAAGACTCAAAACTCTCTCAGCCTAAAAGCCGATCGATTCAGTTGATCGCCCGACACAAATAATCGCATCAGGGCAGCATCAATTACCGGCGACGGGGAACCATCGTCTCGATATTGATATTAGCCAGAGGCACGCGCTGCGGCGGACTAGCAGGCATGGGCATATTGCGCGCCATACCCAAATAGTTCGACGGATCGCCAGCCTTCGGTTGCTGCTCTTGAGGAACAAAACGGCGCACCCCAGTCTGCCAGATGATTTGCGGGAAGCCAAGCTGCGAACGGTGGTATTCGCTGTAGCGGGGCGTCTTCAAGTTGAAAGGAGTGTCCCCTCCAACTCGCTGAGGCAAAATTCGGCGCTGCTGGTAAGGTATTGTGTCATAGCCGAACTTTTCCAGGTACTCTTCGCTATTGACCAACTCGTCAATAAAGCCTTGAGGCCCCTTATTGGCTACTACGATCGACCAAGCAATCTTTTCGCGCTCGCTGTAAACATCCCGGCCCAAAATGCGCTGCACGCACATTTCCACAAACCGATAGTTGCTGTTAGTTTGGTAATTCCGCTCTAGGAAAGGAGAAGAAGTCGCCAAACCGCGAATAAAGTCCCGCACAGTAATTTGGCCGAACTTGAGTTGCGACTCCAAAGACTTTTGGCGGTTGCTCTTGAGGATTTGGTGTTCGCTGTAAATCTGGCGATATCCAGCCCAAATCAAATTTTCCATGTCTCCAGACGAGAGCACATTTTCAGTTGTGAAAACTCTGGGCTGCTCGTCGCTCCCCACTTCAAAACCAGCAACGCGCTGGTTTTGGCTCTTGGGGGCGTAGCTTAATAAAGGAAGCGCCACGTTAAAATCTCCGTTATCTCAAATTTCAGAAATAGTTGACACCGTGAGCTGCCAGCATAACGGATACAACTAACCAACATACAGATTAGGGGATTCCCGCAATCTAAATCTGATTTTCCTGAATTTTTGCAACAATCTGTAACATTTGTTGACTTTGGGGAAGTCATTAGTCAGCAGTCATTCGTCATTAGTGAGCAGTCAGCAGTCGGCTGAGTCTCGAAACGACGCCAAAGTAATAACCAATGACCAATGACTAATGACCAATGACTAATGACCAATGACTAATGACTAAATTACCAGCCCAGAGCCGAATAAAACTCGCTGGCGGGCACTTGATCTGCTGCTGCTTCAGATGTTGCATCCGAGTCTGGTTGCACCCTAATTTCGGTACAAAAAGTCGAAGTGCTGAAACCGCCAAAGCGCTTTACCGTACTCGTCCGCATCCGCACGTTCGGATTAGGAAACCAGAAACGCTCGATCGAACTCATCGTCTCGTATTCGGTAATCAGCAGCAGCGCATCCTCATCATCCATCTCAAAACGGCCAGCCACCGGCACAATTTCCGCATAGCCCCGTTCGCGCAACATCAAACCCTGCCGGGGATTTTCAGGATCGGGGACGATCGCGAACACCGTAGACCCTTTATGATTCTCATCATCCTTATCCCACGCCATCGAGCCGTGCCAAGTCACAAAAGCCCCCCCAGCAGCCCGGCTCGGATCGACTTCGTGCATCTTGCAAATCTCGGCGACTCTCGCATCATCCGCACCCAGCGCCGTTACCTGAATATTTGAATCCCCAATCTCCGCTTGGCGGAAAGCGAGGTGGTGAGTGCTGCGCTGAGAACGCCACTCCCCAGCACTGCTTTGAAAAAACTCCATGGCATCCATACAAACTAGCTCCTTTGGCTTAGGCTTCCCTGTCTTTACGCCTTTTTATGATAAGGCTCCCCCCACTTAGATGTACTTTTGCTACACAAATTAGTCTCAAAATGTGTACTTTGGACATATTGTCAAGTGAATGTTATGATAGTTTACAATGTAGGAGACACAACAAATCCTGCGAAACGTCATTCCGATCAATTTCGCATCAATCTCAGCAAACTGGAGGAGCGATTTATGGATATGCCTACAACCAGCCTCAGCATGGAACAGCAGTTCAAACTTCAAGTGCTGCGCGAAGAAGTCAAAAGGTTAAGCCAAGACCAAGCTCAGGAATACTTGCTCGAAGTTATGCGGCAAAACATGGTAAAAGAAAACCTGTTAAAGCATTGGATGAAGAATATGTGAACTCTTCGAGCACTTCTTCACAAAAATCAGTGGCTTGTATCTGCAAAAAGTACGATCGAGCTTTTAATCATAAAATCCAGAATCCCGCTTTCTCCAAGAAAGCGGGATTCTAAATTGACAAAAGCTTTACGCGGTTTTTTTGTCGCTACCAGACTCAGCAAATTAAATATTTTTAGTCTCTGAGAAAGGGACTTCGTTTGTGTAGCGATAGGTTAAAACCTGTCGGGGAATCAACCAAAACGGCCGCTCACATAATCCAAAGTAGACTCTTCTTTCGGACTTTGGAAAATTACCTCAGTCTTGTCACACTCCACAAGATAGCCAAATCGCTTCCCATCGTCAGAAAGTTTAGCATTGAAAAAAGCAGTCAGGTCAGAAACCCGAGAAGCCTGCTGCATATTGTGAGTAACGATCACGATCGTATACTTTTCCTTGAGTTCCCGCATCAACTCCTCAATCTTAATCGTAGAAATCGGGTCAAGAGAAGCGCAAGGTTCATCCATTAACACTACATCAGGATTAATCGCGATCGCCCTAGCAATACACAAACGCTGCTGCTGGCCACCCGAAAGAGAAAAACCGCTTTGCTTCAACTTATCCTTCACCTCATCCCACAAATAAGCTTGGCTGAGCGATTTTTCCACCAGCTCATCCATATCCCCCTTATAATTGTTCACCCTCGCACCGTAAGCAATATTGTCATAAATCGACTTCGGGAAAGGATTCGGCTTTTGAAACACCATCCCAATCTTGCGGCGCACCTCCACAGCATCAATATCAGGATCGTAAAGATTTTGACCGTGGTAATCAATTCTACCCTCTAAACGAAAACCGTTAACTAAATCGTTGAGGCGGTTAAAAGAGCGCAGAATTGTACTTTTACCGCAGCCAGACGGCCCAATCAAGGCAGTAATGCGATTTTTGGGAATCTCCATAGAAACATTTTTAACCGCGTGAAAAGCGCCGTAAAAAATATTGATATTTTCTGTCCGTAAAATTGTTTCCGTTTGCTGGTCTAAATCCATCATCATACAAGTAACAATCCAATCGAATTTTACAAAATAAGGAGAAGATGAGAGTTGTAAAGTTGAAGATGGGAAAAATCTTCCTTCTTCGTTCTTCCTTCTTCCTTTAATAAACTTTTTGGCGAGTTGCCCAGCGAGAAAGAATACTCGTCAGCAAAACCATAAGCACCAAAATCAAAGATGCAGCCCAAGCCAATTCTTTCTGTGCCTTAAAAGGAACCGTTGCAAAGTTGTACACCAAAACCGAAAGACTCGGAGTTGGCTTATCAAATCCTCCCGGCCAAAAAGGCGAATTCAGCGCCGTGAAAATCAAAGGAGCAGTCTCTCCAGCAGCCCGAGCAATTGCCAGTGTCACACCCGTTAAAATAGCTGGAATTGCTGCAGGCAAAACCACCTGCAACACCGTTTGATAATTTGAAGCACCCACACCAACCGACGCCCATCTAATATCTTGCGGGACGATTTGTAGAGCTTCGTCAGTAGTCCGCACAATCGTCGGCAACATCAGCACAGCCAGCGCCGCACCCCCTGCAATTGCCGAAAAACCTCCCATATTTACCACGAACAAACCGTAGGCAAATACCCCGGCAATAATCGAAGGAACCCCGCTGAGGACATTAGTAGCAAAGCGTACCCAGCGAGCTATTGAGCCTGTGCTGAACTCCGACAAATAAATTGCTGCCAACACACCAAACGGAACAGCAATTAAAGAAGCAATTCCTACGGTCATTAACGTACCGACAATTGCATTAGCAATCCCGCCTCCCGACAGTCCGGGCGGCGGCGGCAGCTTGGTAAACAAATCTAAATTCAGGCGATTGAAACCTTGTACGGTTACGTAGGAAAGCACTGCGAACAAAGGCAGCAGAGTGATGACCAGACTAGCTCCAGCCAGTACACTCATTGCCAGATTAAACAGCGCTTGCGGGCTGTTTTTAACCTTCTTTAAACTGCCTGTTTTCGATACCAAAGGATTCTCGTCGGAGACGCTATTTGACATAAACTAAAACTATGTAGGAAATCGCGGCAAACTTCTAGTTGTACTTCGCTCTTACTTGAGAAACAATCCACTCTGCCAAAATATTAACAATCAGTGTCATAATAAACAGAATTAGCCCAGTGTACATCAGAGCTGATACTTGCAACCCGGAGGCTTCCGCAAACTGATTGGCCATCAGAGAGGCAATAGTATTTGCCGGAGCTAGCACAGAAAGACTTAACTGATTGGAATTGCCAATTAACAGAGTTGCAGCCATTGTTTCTCCCATGGCGCGACCAAGCCCGAGCATGATTCCCCCGACAATGCCGGAAAAAGCCGCCGGTACGAGCACTCTAAAAATTGTTGTCCAGCGAGTAGCTCCTAAACCTAGAGATGCTTGCCGCAATTCGGGTGGGAGACTTGCCAAAGAGTCGCGGGAGATAGCAGTAATAATGGGCAAAGTCATGACTCCCAAAATTACTCCGGCTGGTAACATTCCCGGGCCAACTGGCGGGGTGCTAAAAATCGGCAGCCATCCCAAAGTGCCGTTGAGAAACTTGCCGAGAGTGGTAATCAGGGGAATCAATACAGCAATTCCCCACAAACCGTAGACTACGCTGGGAATGGCGGCTAAAAGTTCTACTAGAAAAACCAAAGCTGTCCGCACTGGCAGCGGCAAAAAATCTTCACTCAAGAAGATGGCAGTCCCTACTCCTAATGGTACTGCAATTAGGAGCGCGATCGCCGAACTGACGATCGTCCCGTAAATCATCGGCAGCGCACCGTACTCTTCTTTAACCGGATTCCAGCTACTGCTAAATAGAAATCCCAAACCGTACTGTTGAATCGCAGGTAAAGCCCTGTAAGCAACGGTGAGCGCGATTACCAGCAAAATTACACCAACTCCTATTCCCAAAATCCGCGTCAGCCAGATAAAGCCTTCGTCTAAAGACTTTTCTGCCCCAGAGCGCGATCGGCTCTTTGATTGAGCGCTGTGATTATCTGAAATCATAGAAAAAAAAACCAAATATATAGTAGCCGAAAATAGCCTGTTTCCCAAAAAGCTAGAAGGAAGCAGAAAGAAAGACCATAAATAAAATCAAAGAGGGGCGGGTTTATTAATCCCCTGACTGTTCAACAAATATTTCTGATAAAACCCGCCCCTACAGAAATATCTCTCTTTTTTTCTTCCGTCTTCCGTCTTCCCTCTTCCGTCTTCCGTCTTCCCTCTTCCTTCAATTGCTATTTGGCAACCTCAATCTTGTAGTCAGGGCTGATGCCGTCAGCGGCCGCTGCTACTTTTTCTTTAACGTTTTGGGGGAGAGGAACGTAGCCCAATTCGGAACTAACTTTTTGACCTTGATTCAAGCCGTATTCAATCATAGCCTCGATTGATTTGGCTTTGTTGGGGTCAGCAACTGTTTTGGGAACGAGCATCCAAGTGTAGCTAACAATAGGATAGGACTCTGCCCCTTCCGGATCGGGAATGAACGCCCGGAGATTCTCCGGTAGTACCACTGCTTCAAGGGTTTTTGCCCCCACTGGGTCGGTGTACACTACAAAATTGCCGGCTTTATTCTCCAGGGCAGCAAACTTGATATTGTTGTTCTTGGCGTAGCCGTATTCAATGTAGCCTATAGCGCCAACGGTTTGTTGAATAGAAGCCGTGACACCTTCATTGCCCTTGCCGCCAAGCTTACCGGCAGAAGGCCACTCTACTGTCTTGCCTTCCCCTACTTTTTCTTTCCATTCTGGACTGATGGCGCTGAGGTGTTTTGTGAATACGTCTGTCGTACCACTGCCGTCAGAACGGTGTACAACTGTGATATTTTGGTCTGGCAGTTTAGCGCCCGGGTTAGCAGCAGCAATTTTGGGGTCGTTCCACTTGGTGATGTTCCCCAAGAAGATATTTGTGTAAACGTCTCTTGGCAACTTCAGTTCGGGTACGTCAGGCAGGTTGTAGGCGAGCACGATGCTACCAGCCGACATCGGCAGCAAGAGCACGCCTCTGTCCGCTGGCAGCTTCCCAATTTCCTCGTCACTCATGGCGGTGTCGCTGGCTCCAAAGTCTACCGTACCTTTGGTAAACTGTTCGACTCCGGCGCCGCTGCCCACTGACTGATAGTTGATCTGTAATTTGGGATTGGTTGTGTTGAAATCTTGAAACCAGCGCTGGTACAGGGGTGCTGGAAATGTCGCGCCGGCACCCGTCAGGGCTACGTCTGAGGCTAGGGCGAGTTTGGTGTTTGCTGCTGTGCCGGTGGCTGCAACGGGGCTAGCGGCGGTGTCGCCGGGGCTGGGGCTGCTGCTTGTGGTTGTGGTCTCGCTGCCGCAAGCTGCTACACTGAGGGCGATCGCCATGGCAGAAATTGCTGTAGTCAGACGGTTTGGATTAATCAAGTTGAGACGAAAAAGCATAGGTATAAAAAATCTGCGATCGTTATATGGGTGTCCCGCATCAGCATAGCGCGCAAAAGTAAAGGTTAGGTTAAGAATCTTTACACTTAATCGCAATTTAATATAAATTAATATTATTGATTAATTGATGAGCTTGACTATTGTGATTTTATCAGATAAAGGCAAGATAAATTTGTACGGAAACCAGCATTCGATCGCCCGATCGCGAAAAATTCCCCATTAAATTATCACAAGATCGAGGCTTGAGAACCAGAAAACCATACAATGGTGGTTATTTTGATAGTAGTGCTAGGATTAAGAATTTAAAAGCTGCGGGCATTGAAGCTTGCATCTGACAAATACATTCTGACGAATGCTGTTTGATGATATAGCAACCGCCCTGACGGTGAGGACGTTCTTAATTGCACAAACATAAACGGTCAATTGCAACTTCGGTCTTCCTTCTTCCTTCTGCTATAATGCCTGCTCCTATTGAATTAATCTGGGCTGTTATTGGTTTGCTCCTGACGATAGGAGGCACTTTTTTGCCTGCATCTGTCACAATTCCGATTGGGTTGTGGGACGATCGAGGACTTCAGGCCTACTCTTTAGGCGTTACCTATCAAATTGGAGCCGTTTTGCTAGTAGGCTGCATGGGGGGGAAAAATGCTGCGGCTCTCTCGCAAATTGCCTATTTGGCATTAGGATTAACTTTGTGGCCAGTTTTTTCTCAAGGCGGCGGCATCGGCTATCTGAAAGAAGCGAGTTTTGGGTATTTGCTGGGTTTTGTGCCTGGTGCTTGGGTATGTGGCTGGGTGGCTTTTAAGGTGGCTTCGCGGCTGGAATCTATGGCTTTTAGCTGTTTATGCGGTTTGTTCACTGTTCACGCGATCGGCTTAATTTATCTAATTTTTACTTACTGGCTACCTCCGGCAAAAAAAACACCTTTATTCGATGAGATTCTTAAATATTCGGTTTATCCTCTGCCGGGACAATTGGCGGTTGTTTGTGCGATCGCAGTGCTGTCATTTACTTTACGCCGCTTGATGTTTTATTAATTACGAAGGAAGTTCGGCAACGGATTGTGTAACGGATGTAACGGATGTCAGGAAGAAGGAAGAAGGAAGAAGGAAGGAGGAAGAGGTAACTGGTAATTGTGCAAAATAAGGTTATACTATCATTGCCCAACGGGAGAGTCATCGCGCTGCGGCTGGGATTGCTTTTATCCACTGCATTCTGCTCGCAATGACAAGTGAGATTGCAGTAAATTCTCTCATGCCCGATGCCCCATTTTCTATTGCTTAATTCATGCGTTTTAAAAGAAATCCCTTGTTCTGGGTTGCTGCTGTTATCAGTTTATTTTTAGACCACCTGACTAAGTTTTGGGTGGTGCAAAATTTTGACTTGACGATTCCTCCGCAGACGCAGCCGCTGTTACCCGGAGTGTTTCACTTCACTTATGTTGTTAATACCGGTGCGGCTTTTAGTCTTTTCAGCAATGGCGGGGCGATTTGGTTGCGGTGGCTGTCTTTGGGCGTTAGTGTGGGATTGATTGTGCTGGCTTGGTTCGGGCCGCGAATTAACCGCTGGGAACAAGCTGGCTACGGTTTGATTTTGGGGGGAGCGCTGGGGAACGGGATCGATCGATTTGTTTCTGGCCATGTTGTAGATTTTATCGATTTTCGGCTGATTCGGTTCCCGGTATTTAATCTGGCCGATGTGTTTATTAATGCTGGGATTATTTGTTTGCTGATTGCAACTTTTCACAGTGCACCGCCGCCTAGAAATCAGGACGAGCGCGATTCTATTTCAGAGTAACTTTTAAGAAGTCAATCAATTTTAGATTTTAGATTTTAGATTAACCCACGCACCGGCTGTACCGTTCTCAGGTTTATCGGGTGCGGAGCTTTTTTTTGCTTATCCACTGATGAAGCCAGGGGCCTCGCCACCAATTGCTTTCGGTCATTTGTCCGTTGTCTGTTACCAGAAGGTATAGGTGTCAATTTGGGGTTAGAGTCATTTATGAGCTATAATTAGATTTTTTATTGCTAAGGCTAAACTCGATCGCGATTCAAAACACTTTGGTTACAAAGCCCCGGATTTATCCGTGGGATAAATTCCCAAATTTAAAATTTAAAATCTAAAATCTAAAATCTAAAATCTAAAATCTAAAATCGGATGACTCCTAATCCATTTGCCCAAGAACGCTTACTATTTGCCCCAGCAACCCCCGATGCTGATGCTATCCCGACTATTTTTGCTTTTCCCAACGAGTACACGGTGGGTATTACCAGTCTCGGCTATCAGATAGTGTGGGCAACTTTGGCTGTGCGATCGGATATTGAAGTGGGCCGTTTATTTACTGATATCAGCGAACAACTTCCCCGACATCCAGAATTACTGGGATTTTCGCTTTCTTGGGAACTAGACTATGTAAATATTCTAAATTTATTGGAATCTTTAGAAATTCCGATTTGGGCGTCTAAACGAACTGATAATCATCCGATCGTATTCGGCGGTGGCCCGGTTTTTACGGCTAATCCAGAACCTTTTGCCGATTTTTTTGATGTGATTTTGCTGGGAGATGGCGAACATCTCATTGACAATTTTATTGATGCTTATAAAGAAGTTCGTACCGCCGACAGACAAACTAAATTGCGGCATTTAGCCCAAGTTCCGGGAGTTTACGTCCCCAGTTTGTACGAAGTAACTTATCTGGATGCGACTGAGGGGATTAAATCGATTCAGCCAGTCGATTCGGGAATTCCCAGTATGGTTGAAAAACAGACTTATCGCGGCAATACTTTATCTGCTTCTACTGTGGTGACAGAAAAAGCTGCTTGGGAAAATATTTACATGGTGGAAGTGGTTCGGAGTTGTCCAGAAATGTGCCGTTTTTGTTTGGCAAGTTATCTGACTTTGCCGTTTAGAACTGCGAGTTTGGAGGATTCGCTAATTCCGGCGATCGATCGCGGTTTAGCTGTGACAAATCGCTTGGGTTTGTTGGGTGCTTCTGTCACTCAGCACCCGGAATTTGAAGCGTTGCTGGATCATTTAAATCATCCGAAATACGACGGCGTGCGGTTGAGTCTTTCTTCGGTAAGGACGAATACGGTGACAGTTAAGCTAGCAGAAATATTGACAAACAGAGACAGCAAATCTGTGACAATTGCGGTGGAAAGCGGGAGCGATCGCCTCCGCAAAATCGTTAACAAAAAACTCACAAATGACGAAATTATTCAAGCTGCTATCAATGCTAAAGCTGGCGGATTAAAGGGAATTAAACTTTACGGGATGGCGGGAATTCCCGGCGAAGAAATGGAGGATTTAGAGGAGACGGTGGAGATGATGCGGGCGATTAGAAAAGCCGCTCCCGGTTTGCGGTTGACTCTGGGATGCAGCACTTTTGTCCCGAAATCCCACACTCCTTTTCAGTGGTTTGGAGTGAATAAAGATGCGGAGAAGAGGCTGAAGTTTTTAGATAAAGAATTGCGTAAGTTAGGTTTAGAATTTAGACCTGAAAGCTATAACTGGTCGGTGATTCAAGGTTTGTTATCAAAGGGCGATCGGCGGTTGTCTCGGCTGTTGGAATTAGTGCGGCATTACGGCGATACTTTGGGCAGTTATCGGCGGGCATTTAAGGAGTTGCGGGGACAGTTGCCTGAGATGGATTTTTATGTTTTTCAAGAGTGGGAATTGGAGCAGGTTTTGCCTTGGAGTCATTTAAAAGGGCCGCTACCGGAGGCGACTTTGAAAAAACATTTGGGTGAGGCGATGAGTCATACCACACGACAGCCAAATCAAGAATGTGAGAATTCACTAAGTCGCGTTTAGTAAATTAGATTATAATAGCCTCATGCGTGTTATTAGCCGAAAACGATTAAAATAATTTTGGGAAACACACCCCAATGCTGAAACAAGTCTGTTGCTGTGGTATCAGCGTAGTTGTGATGCTGAATGGCAAGTTTAGTAGATATTCGTAAAGTATTTCCTTCGGCTGACTTAGTAGGTAACTTTACGGTATTTAATCCAGTAGATTCCATGTATATGTGGTACACTAGATTCAGTAGCCTCACCAGAAAAAATGAAAGCTTATTCAATAGAGTTTCGT